>CAZHBL010000883.1:0-2135 GCA_964530105.1 uncultured Pirellulales bacterium
TCTGCCCCACGGCAAGAGTCGCTATGAACATACAGCACGCCACTACCAGCGTGACTATCAAATATAAGCTTCTTCCAAGTCTCAAAACAACAACTCCATCCTTCTTCATACTTCAAATCGCATCTTGATTTACAATCAAAGATCATTTCCTAAGCCATTTGGCCGTATCTTCACTCTCGATAGATTCCAGCATAATCCTTTCGATTTTTTCGGCCTCTTCAGGGCTTGACTCGGAGATGATTCTCTCTTTCAGACGTATAGCCTCAAGGTAGGTCGGACGGAGATTCAGTGCACTATTGAGCTCTTTCATTGCTGATATACTGTCATTTTGGCTGTATAGGCTAACGGCTTTTGCGTAACGATCTTCTGCTAATCTAGCCCTGTCTATCCACTGCAGCCCATCTTTGGCACCAAAGCGTTTACGGCTGATGTCCGCAGCCCTTGCCGCACCCTTAGTTTCATTCGGCTCCTCGATAATATGAGGTGTAAGAAGAACTATTACCTCCTGTCGTTCCGTAGTATCGGTTGTCCCTCTGAAAAGAGCCCCGACAAAAGGCACATCACCCAGAAGAGGAACCTGGGTACGTACTGTGTTTACAACATCTCGGAACAGGCCGCCAATCACAATTGTCTCGCCGTCCTTTACGATCACATTCGTCTTGACCTGTGTGACGGTCTCATCCGGTACCTTGTCGACATTAAGCTGCGCGGTACTGTCTTTTGGATCAATATCCATCCGGATATAGCCATCATTGCCGATATAGGGCCTGAACGTCAGGACCGTTCCAGTTTCAAGAAACTGCACTTCGCCTTGAGTAGCTACACCTCCAGTGGAAATGGCCGTACTGCCACGATACCCAAGCGTCTTGCCGATTTGCACATAACCTTGCTGCTTGTTGACGGCAAGAATTTTCGGATTCGCCAAAATAGTGACATCTGTAATGTTCTCCAGTGCGGTTATAAAAACTGTCATATCTCCGCTGGTCGCCCCTATTCTGAGACCACCCATTCCGGGAGTAGCAAAGCCGGAGGTTTCTATCGGTGAGCCAACCCTATTATTGGCTATCTGTTGTATAGGCGTAGTTGTAGAAGTGCCTATTGACTCCGTTGTTCCGATCTGACTGAGTGAACTGGCGCCGGTCAAACCAATACCTGCCATGAAGTTCCAGTCTATTCCGAATTTATTGTCTTCGGTCAGAACGGCACTTAAGATAGTAGCCTCGACGAGAACCTGCTTGGGCCTGATGTCTATTGACTTTATAACTTCTGCCACTTTTTCGAGATACTCAGGATAGTCGTACACAACGAGCATATCATTTAGCGCCATCGCATCACCACCACCTCCGGAACTGGAACTTCCCGAGGAACCCATACCAGAGCTGCTCCCGCTGGAGGTACTGGTTATACCCTTTTCCGCTGCTGTGCTCTTTTCGATCTTTGCATTTGCAGAACCACTGAGAACAGGTGCAATAAGCTTTGCAGCTTCATCGGCTGTGATGTAATATAAAGTAAATACTTTATGTTCCATCCGCGATGGATCTTCCTTCATCTTTATGTATTCATCCTTGGTGTATACCTTGATCAGCTTACCCTCTTGCTCATATTTGAAGTTCTCGCCTAAGATCGCATCCATAGCCTCTTCAAAAGTAATATTCTTAAGACTCCTGAACGCCAATACACCGTCGACATTAGGTGATGGCACAATGTTCTTGTCACAAAGGCTGCCAAGCATTGCCAGAGCCTTTCGTACGCCAAAATCCTCCTCGACTTCGAACTTGTCAATTATCTGGGCCGGCTGACCGGTGGATGTATTCGCACCAGCGGCTGTTGTCACTATCAGCGTTATCAACACAAAGCCCCACACAAACAGGCTTCTCTGTACTTTCGTCTTGTTTTTCGTAACTTTATCACAATACATAATTTGGCTCCTTTTCTCTTTCAACATACAATACTCAATTATCAATCATTGACACTTGCTTAAGTTTCAACGTTACTTCTGCTTCTCTACACTTTATGACTACCTTGTTCTCTTTCTCTTCTATCTCAATCACTTCACATTCATACGTATCAACTCCATCACGGATGAGCACTTTATCGCCCACTGATATCACCTTATTGTTGATAAAAGCCCGGGG
>CAZHBL010000884.1:0-2135 GCA_964530105.1 uncultured Pirellulales bacterium
CGCTCCGCATTTTCCCCACGCGACGTCTGCGGTTGCAGGTCAATTCCGCATTATGTGAAATAGAGATATGACAACAGCACAACTCGCGATCATTATCAGTATTATTTCCGCTGCCATAGCGGGGCTTTCGCTTGGGTGGAATATCTATCGAGACGTAGTACTAAAAGCCAAAGTAAAGATAGATTTTGGCGTTCGAATGATCATACAACAAGGGAACCCGGCCCGACCGGAATATGTAAACATTGCAGCCACAAACCATGGCCCAGGCCCTGTCAGGTTAAGCATGGTGCAGATGAAGGATAGCTCTTGGTGGCGCTGGCTGTTCAGGAAAGAGAAATACGCAGCAGTCATACACGACTACACGAATCCGCTGAGCGGCCAATTGCCTCGTAAACTCGAAGTTGGAGACAAGATCGACCTTCTCTTTCACTATAATGCGGATTGCATGCTGAAGAACGGCTGGTCACACATAGGTATTAGCGACTATTTTGGTAGAACGCACTGGGCGGATTCAAAACAAGTGAAAGAAGCAAACGACAGATGGAAAAAGGACTTTGGAAAACCCACATAACAACGGCATGAACCCGATCGTGTCCCTATCGGGCCACTCCGGGTTATGCCGGGCGTTGGACCTTCCCACAACTTAAACTGAGTCTATTTGAGCATGAATCTGATGCGTTTTGTCTTCTGGAATGTTAACAAAAGGGATCTCACCCAGTCTGTATGTGCGTTGGCCAATTCAACTAAGGCTGATGTCATTATCCTTAATGAGAACTCAGTCCAAAGTTTCAGGACACTTGACGCCCTCCGCGAAGACGTGACCCCAGCTTTTTTCATTCCTGCTACCATGTCGGAGGAGCGATTTCACTGTTTTTGCAGGTGTAGTCAACTCGATATGTCCGAGGTCCACTCCGGAGTTAGGACTAGTGTCCGCCTCTGGAGACTAGGAGTGGATAAAGCGCTGCTTGCCCTTGTACATGGAGTTGACATGCGGAATTACGACAGTGAAACACGTCAATCATTTGCGCAATCACTCGCAGACGAGATACGCTTCGTGAGCAAAGAGCAGAATACAAAAAAGGTGGTGATGATAGGGGATTTCAATATGAACCCATACGACCGCGGAATGAATTTGGCTGCTGGATTAAATGCGATGATGACAAGGGCGTGTGTCGCTGAAGGATTCAGACAACATGTCGGAAAAAAATACGACTTATATTACAACCCAATGTGGAGCCTTTTCGGCGACAACAACACGGGACCTGCGGGAACAGTATATGATACGAGTAATCAGGGGCCGTACGGATGGAGCATGCTTGATCAGGTTGTAATCCATCATTCACTCGTTCCGAGCTTCGAGGGTGTTAGGATACTGGCCCAGGTTGAAGGCAGATCTTTCATGGATAAAAATGGTCGCCCAGACTCCAAAAATGCATCGAACCATTTTCCAATCTTAACAGAATTTAGGAGGCTGAAATGAGCAAATTCTGGCCAACCGGACTTGACATAAAGGATACGGCATCGCCAGCAGCGATTCTCGAAACCGCTCAGGGTGAGTGGGAGACGAAGAGCGAGGGGTTGCTGACGCTGGTTCTTCAAGAAACCTCAAGCGAATCTGGTAACGCGATGATCATTGTCCACGCCAAGCACATGCCTGGCGATAGAACTGCAACCTTGTTTTCGGTGGTACATCGCCCCAACGTTCCATATCCAGTAACTATTCAGCCAGCGAAAGAGAACCTACCAGAGTTTTTGAAGAAAACTTACACCAAACGGGGCATGGGCGGTCTAGTCCTGGATATGCAAGATCGAGAGGTAGAGAACGAATGGGTATCAGACACACCATCGGAGTTCCGTTCGAAGCTGGAGAAGGTATTCAACCTTGGGAGTGTTAAGCGTGAGGTGCTGTCTCTCATGACACATTCTTCGCATGCGGTGGATGATACTGCGGGCGTCGAGGAAGATGGAACCCCGAACGATAACGAATAACTATCGCGGTGATCAACGCCAATCGGTCCAACAAGGCAAATTAACTCGGATGCAAATTCCGCTGCGCTCCATTTGCACCGGTTATTTGCAGCGTTCGCGCCGCTGAAGCGGCGCGAATGCGGAATTGCCCTTGAGTCGAATGCCAT
>CAZHBL010000885.1:0-2134 GCA_964530105.1 uncultured Pirellulales bacterium
ACGTCATTGCGCAGGTCAACAGCCGGATGCCTCGAACGTTCGGCGACAGTTTCATTCACGTCAATGCGGTCGAGATGCTCGTGCCGTACGATGAAGACATCATCGAGGTTCCGGAACAAAATCCGACTTCAACGTTACGCCGCATCGGCCAGAACATAAGCAGGCTCGTGGAAGACGGCAGCACAATTGAGTGCGGGATCGGGCGGATTCCCCAGGCACTGGCTGAATTTCTGAAAGACAAAAAAGACCTTGGCGTCCATACCGAAATGTTCAGCGACTGGATTATCGAACTGATCGAGTGCGGGGCGATCACCTGTGCCAAAAAGTCTCTCAATCGGGGTAAAGTTGTCGCCAGTTTCTGCATGGGCTCGAAGCGGCTCTACGATTTCATCAACAATAATCCCTTCTTCGAATTCTACCCGAGCGAGTATGTAAACGACCCTTACATTATCAGCCAGCATGAGAAGATGGTGGGAATCAACGTCGGACTGGAGATTGACTTAACAGGCCAGGTTTGTGCCGATTCGCTGGGCTATCAATTCTACAGCGGCATCGGCGGACAGGTCGATTTCATCCGCGGTTCGGCACGCAGCAGGGGGGGCAAAGCGATAATTGCGATGCCGTCGACCGCGAAAAATGGGGAGGTTTCCAGGATTGTGCCGCACCTGACCGAAGGCGCCGGGGTGGTTACGACGCGAGGAGATGTCCACTATGTTGTGACCGAATACGGGATTGCCTACCTGCACGGCAAGAGTATCAGAGAGAGGGTCATGGACCTTATCCATATAGCGCATCCGAAATTCAGACAAGGGCTAATCCAGGCGGCGAAGGCGCAAAACTATCTCTACGAAGACCAGATCGAATTATCCTGGGAGCAGGTTGCGTATCCGGAAGAGCTGGAAAAGTTTGACACGTTACGTGACGGCACTCAGATATTCTTCAGGCCGATTAAGCCCACCGACGAACCTTCCCTTTCCGAGATGATGTATTCGTTGAGCGAGAAATCCGTCCAGACCCGCTATATGGCCCGGACAATGTCATTTCCTCATCGGGATATGCAGCGTGTTACCAATATCGACTATCGGCAGGATATCGCTATTGTGGCTGTTGTACCCGGCGTTTCAGGCGAGGAAATCGTCGCCATCGCCCAGTATTTTCTCGATCCGAAAACCAATGGTGCTGAAGTGGCCTTTCTGGTGCAGGATGAATGGCAGCGAAAAGGTATCGGTACTTTCTTGCTGGACTACATCGCCCAAATCGCAAAGCAGCGGGGTGTAAAGCGGTTTTGGGCAAAGGTATTGCCGACGAACGATGCGATGCTTGCCATTTTTCACAACTCCGGCTACAAAATCAACCAGAAATTCGACGGCTATTCTTACGACATCACTTACGATTTAACAGAACAAAAATAATCAGGTGCGGCTTTGACAACTAAGAACGCTATTTTCATATACTCGTCTGAGTTTGAGAAGTATCATTATCCTTCTGAACATCCCTTTCATACCGTCCGGGCCCAAAGGGTTCGGGAGATTGTAAGCCCAATGGGATTGCTTTCAGGCAGTGGCGGTAGTGAGGTCTCGCCGAAACCAGCCGAGAGGATTGTGCTGAAGAAGTTTCACACAGCACGCTATCTGCACGCGCTGAAGGCCGCTGCCGCCGGGCATTTGGATGTTGAGGCACTTCAAATGGGTATCGGCAGCCAGGATTGCCCTGTTTTTAGGGGAGTATATGAGTATTCGGTTTTAGCTGCGGGAGGCACGTTAACTGCGGCGAAGATGATTCTATCGGGCCAGGCTGATATAGCATTCAATCCGTCAGGCGGATATCATCATGCTGGCCCTGAGCTTGCTGCCGGCTTTTGCTACATCAATGATGTGGCGCTGGCCTGTATAATACTGGCGGAGCAGAAAAAGCGGGTTCTATATCTCGATGTTGACGTTCATCACGGCGACGGCGTTGCCAATGCGTTTTATGGCCGTTCGGACGTGCTGACCATATCGCTTCACCAGAATCCCAAAACACTATTCCCCGGCACCGGATTCGAGAATGAAATCGGAACGGGCGCCGGATATGGCTACTGCGTGAACGTTCCTCTTCCCGTGGGCACTTATGACCAGGCGTATCTGAAGGCGTT
>CAZHBL010000886.1:0-2132 GCA_964530105.1 uncultured Pirellulales bacterium
CAGACCTGGGCGCACGTAGCGGCCACCTTTGACGGAACCACAGCCAGGCTTTATCTAAATGGTCAGGAAATAATGTCGGGTGGATTCGCTTTTAATGCCGCAGGCGAAGGCTCCAATATGGGCATAGGTTGTGTCACCGGCGGCGGTGACGGCTACAGCGGAAACGGTGAAGTCTTTTCAGGCGACATTGACGAAGTCCGCATATACAACCGGGCACTGTCGGATACCGAAATTCTGTCGGCTATGGCAGGTGAAATATGGCCTTACGCCTTTGCCCCCGACCCGGCCAACGGTGCTTTACATTCGGATTCATGGGTAACTCTTAGCTGGTCGGCGGGAGAAACCGCAGTCTCGCACGATGTGTATATGGGCGATAATTTCGCAGACGTCAATGACGGCGCCGCCGATACGTTCCGGGGCAACTTTACTACAACTTATATTATTGCCGGCTTCCCGGGATATCCTTATCCGGGAGGTCTTGTTCCGGGCACAACTTACTACTGGCGAATCGATGAGGTTAATGATGCGAATCCGGACAGCCCCTGGATTGGCAATGTCTGGAGTTTTACGGTTCCACTCAAAACCGCTTACAATCCCATTCCCACTAACGGTTCTAAATTTATAGACCCGAACGCGAACCTTAGCTGGATGGCGGGCCTCGGCTCGAAATCTCACACAGTGTATTTCGGTGACAATTTCGACGAAGTTGCAAATGCCGTCGGGGGTACGTCTCAGACAAATACAACCTATGATCCCGGCTCGCTCGAGTTCAATAAGACTTACTACTGGCGTGTAGATGAATTCGACATCTTCGCTACGCATAAAGGCGACGTTTGGAGCTTTACGACAGCAGTACCAGGCGGAGGTGTGAAAGGAGATTACTACAGAGGTACGGATTTAAGGGATCTTGTGCTGACCCGTATAGATCCTCAAATCAACTTTGGCTGGGGCGAAGGTTCGCCGGACCCGTTGATCAACGTCGATCTGTTCTCAGCCAGATGGACCGGTGAAGTGGAGGCGGCATTTACCGAGACCTACACATTCTACACTATGAGTGACGACGGTGTGCGTCTGTGGGTCGACGGCATACAGCTCATCGATGACTGGAACGACCACGGGGATACCGAGAACCGCGGCCAGATCGATCTTGTAGCCGGAAATACTTACAGCCTTGTGCTGGAGTATTACGAGAACGTCGGCGGCGCAACGGCGCAACTGCGCTGGTCAAGTCCGTCCACGTCAAAGGCTCTTATTCCACAGGCCGCCCTGTCGCTGCCTGTAAAAGCCAACAGCTCGCACCCATCCAACGGTGCGGTAGATGTAAAGCAGACGCCTGTTCTTAAGTGGGGCGCCGGAGATTATGCTGCTTCGCACCAGGTGTATTTTGGAACCGACCAGGAAGCGGTACGCAATGCCGATACAGGTTCGACCGAGTACAAAGGCACCAAAGCACTGGGCTCCGAAAGCTTCGAGCCCGGAGAACTCGAGTGGAACACTACTTATTACTGGCGTGTTGACGAAGTCAATGACGTTAATCCCGACAGTCCGTGGGTAGGCAACGTCTGGAGCTTTACGACGGCGAACTTCCTTGTAGTGGATGATTTCGAGGATTACGACGCCGGCGAGAACCAGATATGGTACGCCTGGAAAGATGGGCTCGGTTACGGCGCGCCGGGCAGTGAACCATACTTTCCCGGTAACGGGACAGGCTCAGCCGTAGGCTGGGACAACACTCCTTCATATACCGAGGAGACTATCATTCACGGAGGCAGCCAATCTATGCCTTTATACTACAACAATAGCATCTTAAAGTACTCAGAGGCGGAATTGACGCTGACTCATCCGCGTAACTGGACCGAAAAGGATGTTAACACATTGACGATTTGGTTCAGAGGCAATCTTGCGGGTTTCGTAGAAGAGCCGGCCGGGACATACACGATGACCGCCTCCGGTACGGATATTTGGGACACGGCCGACGAGTTCCGCTACGCCTTCAAGCAATTGTCAGGCGCCGGGACAATTGTGGCGCAGGTGCTTAGCGTGGAGAACACGAACGGCTGGGCCAAGGCCGGTGTGATGATTCGTGAGACGCTGGAACCCGGCTCAAAACATGCCTTCATGGATATTACGCC
>CAZHBL010000887.1:0-2128 GCA_964530105.1 uncultured Pirellulales bacterium
ACAGTCTCGCTGAACAGCCCCATATTCTCAATTCGGTCGGACTTTGCCCGGTTTCGGACAAAGCAGACCATTGCCGAATCGACCTGCGGCTGGGGCCAAAATACCGCCGGTTTCAGAGTCCTAATCGTTTTGACATCCCCGGTAGCGGCAAGGAAGATGCTCAATATGCCGTAGTCATTTGACGCCGGAGCGGCTGTCATTCGGTCTGCAACTTCTTTTTGTACCGTGACATACATACCGTCCGCTATTGTAGGGCCTGTAACCAGATTCATAATCACCGGTGAAGCAGCGCTGTAAGGCAGGTTTGCGACCAACAGCAACCGGCCCGGACATTTCCTACCGGCAAGGTCCAATGCTTTTGTGACGGTTTGGCTGAGTGCATTTTTGCTTTCGAGGATGTCGGTATTTATAATATCGATATTTTCGGACTTTTCGAGCTGCTTTGCTGCAATTTCACTAAGATTCCGGTCGAGCTCGACAGCGATTACCCTGCCGGCTTTTTCGGCTAAAACCTCGGTCATAGAACCTGTGCCGCAGCCGACCTCGAGTACTACATCATCCTTCTGAATATTCGCTGAATCGACAAGCAGCCTCATAAGATTCAGGTCAATGAGAAAATGCTGGCCGAGCCGTTTATTTGGAAAAACGCCCGCTGATGATAGCAGGTCCCGGAGTTGTCGCTTAGTCTGCATTGGCATTTAGAATTCATTCAACTTGTCTGACCCTTGCGTAAGTGTCTTTCTGATAAGAATATATGAAACATGTCATTCTGAGTGCAGCGAAGAATCTCTAACGGCAACTTGACGTAAATCCAGTTCAAATCCCAGATACTTCACTTCGTTCAGCATGACAATTAAAAACCAAGTCAAGTTGGAAATTTAGAATGTACAATTCTCAATTCTCAATTCGGCATTCTAAATTCTTTTTCGTTTTTGCCATTTGTATTGCCGTTGCGATGGCGGATTTCATGCTGGCCGGGTTGGCGCGATTTTGGCCGGCAATGTCGAATGCTGTTCCGTGAGCGGGTGACGTCCTGATGATTGGTATGCCTATTGTTATATTGACCGCATGCTCGAAGTCGAGCAATTTTATGGGAATCATCCCCTGGTCGTGATACATTGTGACGACGCCGTCGAATTCGCCACGGACGGCCCGCAAAAACAGGGTGTCGGCACTGATCGGGCCAAGGCAGTTTATTCCCTGTTCCTGTGCCAATAACATGGCGGGCGAGATGATTCGCTGCTCCTCGTCACCGAATTGGCCGTCCTCGCCGGCGTGCGGATTCAGAGCGGCCACGCCGATCCTGGGATTCTCGATATCAAAGTACTGCTTTAAGGCGTCGTTCAACAGGTCGATAGGCTCAAAGACACAGCCGATTGTAAACTTGTTCCTGACGTCGAACAGCGCTTCGTGAATTGTCGCCAGCGCCACTTTCAATGGCCCGGCGACAAACATCATTACCTTTCGCGGGGATTTGCAGCGTTGGGCGAGCATTTCGGTATGGCCCGGCCAGTCCCCGCCGGCCAGGTTCCAGCTTTTCTTGCTGATCGGTGCTGTCACGACCGCATCGATAATTTCATCGCGTGCGGCGTCAATCGCATCGAGGCAGAACCTGATCGATGCTTCGCCGGCCATTTTGCTGGGGCCCTTGACCCATGACGGCACGGAATACTCGTCATAATCGGCAACAACAACTTTGTAAGGATATTCGCGACTGATTTTTTCATGCTGATGCCGGCCCCAGAACGGTTCGATCTCAGCGGCGTCGGCGGCATAACAAAGCTGTTCGTTCAATCCGAAAACGACGAATTTCGCCGCTCTTCGAATCGCCGGGTCAGCCAGAGCTTTGACAATGATCTCCGGCCCGATACCGGCCGGGTCGCCCATCGTTATGCCGATAAACGGCTGCTCTGTTATCGAATTATTGCCGTTAGTTTTCATTATACCGTTCAATGCCGCACCTTCGGCGATCTTTTATACGCTATTTAATATCCTAATTGTCTTAGTTTTTCGGCTGTTAGGCCCTGTTTCTTTGGCAGAATCTCATCGAGCTGTTTTTTTATAGTTTTTACGATGATATCAGTCTCAATATTGACACAATCGCCGATTTTTGCTTTGCCTAATGTTG
>CAZHBL010000888.1:0-2124 GCA_964530105.1 uncultured Pirellulales bacterium
CGCTTGATTAAATACCATAAATAGGGTGATTTTCTCTAAACCAGCCTTTCAGAGCGATTTTTAAGGCATAAAAAAATAAAAAAAAGTGAAACCGTAACAAAATGGTAACATTTAGCCGGTATAATCCCTTATACTAATATGAAATATAAATAATTATTGCAAGTCCCGGAGGTATAGCATGTCACGGAATCTCGCTCTCGTACCGGCCTTGATATTGGCCGCTTTTATGTCGCACACCACTGCAGCGGGGCAAACCTTGCCCCCGGCGATCCAATGGATTCCACAAGATGCCTTGATTGTGCTGGAAGTGTCCAGGCCGAAAGAACTAATCGAAGCATTCACCAATGACAAAGCGATCGCGGCTATAACGTCATTGCCAGTATACAAACAACAGGTATCGCAACCTAAGTTCCAGGAATTCCTCAATATAATCAGCTATATTGAAACCACGTTAGGCACAGACTGGCGAACAGGGCTGGGGAAACTAACGGGAGCCGGTATTACACTTGCTGTGTGTCCAGAAGATACGGTGTTGCTGATTATCGACGCTGAGGATGATCAGATGCTGGAACGGTTTCATGAGTTTTTCCTCAACGTTGCTCGATCCGAGGCCGAAAAAAAGGGCAAATTCAATGTAGTAGCCTCCAAAGAGTATGATGGTGTTACGGCATGGACATTCGATGGAAAAGAAGCACACGCGATTATCGGCAAGCGGCTGGTCATGTCCAACCGTCCGGAAGGGCTCAAAACCGTCCTGGATCTTCGCGCCGAGGCCGGGGGCGACAATCTGGTGTCGAACTCAGCTTATAAGGCCGCCAGACGCCAAACGGGACCTGACGCCGCAGCCACGGTTTTTGCCGACCTGAAACTGCTGATGCAGGCTCCCAACATCGCCGGGCTTCTGAAGCAACAGGGCGAGAATCCTTTAGCGGCGCTGGCTTTTGCCGGGATCGTCGAGTCGATACGCGATTCGAACTGGCTGGCGCTGAGGCTGCACATCGAGGATGAGACACTTATCTGCCGGGCGTCGGTAGATGGTAAAACAGTGGCCCGGACGAGTCCAGCGGCCTTTGCTTTGCCGAAAGAACCAGGTGAAGGCGCCCTGCCGAATCTGGCCGTGCCGCGTCGCATCGCGGCGTTGACTCTGTACCGGGATTTGCACCAGTTTTACGCCGCTAAGGACGACCTTTTCCCCGAGCGCACATCCGGGTTGATCTTCTTTGAGAACATGATGGGTATATTCTTTAGCGGCCGCGACCTTACCAATGAGGTTCTGGCGCAGACCAGGCCTGATATCCGATTTGTGGTCGCCGAGCAGCAGTTTGACCCTGAGATAGGTACGCCGAGTGTGAAACTGCCGGCGTTTGCCATGATCCTCCGCCTGCGTGACGAAAAGCAGTTCGACGAGGTGGTTGAGGAGGCGTGGCAGAAGGCCATCGGCCTGGTCAATTTCACACGGGGACAGCAGGCGATGCCGGGATTGATCATCGACCGTCCCATGCACCGAGATACCAAGCTGACTGTGGCCTACTTTTCAACCGCGGAGATCGAGGACAAAACGGAGCTGGCCCAGCGGTTCAATATTCGTCCCTCGCTGGCGATGCCGGGCGAATACGTGATCTTCAGTTCGACCGATGGTCTGGCCCGGGACCTCGTCGATGCTCTGGGCAGAGAAATCGAGCAGACGGTCAAGCCATTAGCTGAAACGCACAGCCTTCTCGAGATCGAAGGAGTCCAGTTGGCCTCGATCCTTCAAGCTAACCGTCAGACGCTCGTCCGCGGGGACATGGTCAAAAAGGGCAGCACGCAGGAGGAAGCTGAGGCCGGGATCGACATGCTGATCACCGCGGCAAAGTTTCTTGAGAGCCTCAAGCTGAGCATCGGCATGCACGAGGGAACCACCGAAGCAAGTCTGGAAATGAAGCTAAATTTGCAGTAAACTTCTGTTTGTGCTAACGTTTATCTGCGGGTTTGAATAGCGAAAGGAACGACTCATGGCTGAGCAAACTGAGAAGCTGACGGACCCCCGCTGGGCCTGGGCTGCATACGAACCTGACGCTGATCGCCCCTGGAATCTTGCGCGAGCGGGACATCTTTACCGACGCGCCGCTTTCGGAGCCAGTT
>CAZHBL010000889.1:0-2118 GCA_964530105.1 uncultured Pirellulales bacterium
AAATTCGCGGCAAACAAGGCGGAAAAATGAAATATGACGTGGACAAGGCGGCAGATGAGCTGCGGCAAATTATGAAAGCACTGCAAATCATAGATTGGAAAATTCACAGGCCGAATCCTCCCAGCGGCGATAACGTCAATTACGGCATCTGGATCGAATTTCATAAGCCCGGAGACTAAATGGAACAAGACATGCGGCGTCATACATATAGAAGCGGAAGAAACAAGTGATCGGCATACGGATTTACTCTTATGGAATTATTAGTGGTCATCGGGATCGAAACCGTGCTGTTTTTCCCAGGCATCGGGCATGCCGTCTTTGTCGGAATCATCAGGCGGTTTGAAGGATTTTAGCTCGGGCCAGCCGGGCATGATGATGGGCATATAGATTATGATGGTAAGTGTATCCGTTGCCGAAACTTCCGCGTATGATAGAGCCGTAGCCGTGCGGGCCCTTGTGATGAATCGAATCGTGCAGGCTTTCGGAAATAATGCACCACTGGACGGTGACATTGCCGAGCCGGCCGCTCGATGAGGCCGAAAGCGTTTCATCCACAGACCAGCTTGCCGAGCAATGGTCGACGATTATGTCACGACCTGACGAGACCGACAAAGAACCGCTCTCGGCCCTGGCATTGTCTCCGGGCCGGCACCGGATATGCCGGACTAAGATAACGAATTTAGAAGTGAAATGCAAATAACAGCGGCTGGTAATATTGCCGGCCCCGCACCAATTGAGCTTATGCTTATGCCAAATCGATACGGGGCCGAACAAATAACTTTATTCTGTTTGCAGCGTCTTCTTTCAGGTCACTCTATGTTGTTTGTCTCCGAAGGCGGCGAGTTAGACTCGTTACTCTCGGTTCCCACAGAGCTGTTACGCTCGATTTCTTCTCGTAATTGCGCGATGGCTGCGGGCAGCTCGCTGCTCATGGCCTCAGCACTATTTTTCACATCTTGAATCTGGCTTTGCATTTTTTCCTGGCTGAGCTTGATGGCACGCATGGAATTATCAAATGCAAGGAGGTCTTTTTGAATCTTATCCTTGAATTTAAGCTGTTCCTGATCGTTTAGATCCCTCATACTGACCAGTTCTCGGATGTTAGTCTGAAGAACTTCCTGCAACTTTAATAGATCATCCGCAATGGTAGATACTCTGGTCGTCACTACCTGAAAATTTTGCTGTAGTTCTTCTACTTTACCTTGCCATTGCTGCTGGTTCTGCTCAATTAAAGCAACGTTGTTCGTAAAGTCACTGCTATTGCTTTGTACCGTCTCGTGAAGCCTTGTCTGCTCATCTTTGACAACAGTTATATCCGCGGCCATATCTGCAGCTACATTCTTGGAGTCGGCCCGCACCTCATCAATTCCGGCTTGCAGCTCGGTCTGGTTCTGCTCAAGCAGTGCTATTTTGTCGGTCGTCTGCCTGCCACTATTTTGCACGGTCTCCTGCAGCCTGGCCTGCTTTACGCTAACAGCAGCGGTATTTGCGGCTACGTTCCGGATATTGTTCTGCACCTGTTCAATTCCGGCTTGTAGCTCGTGCTGGTTCTTTTCGATACGTGCCCCTAAAGCGGCTATTTGTTGAGCATTAGTCTCAACCATTGCCTGCAAATCGAGCTGCTTGTTTTCAATTCTCGCCATTTCCTCGTTACATCCCGCCAGACTAAAGCCGATTGCGACTATTACGAAAACCAAAATGGTTCTTATGGCGGGGCCTTGCACATCAAATCCTTTTGACAATTCCATACTCGATTCCTTTCTTTTTTAAACTCATCCCATATCAGTTAAATAGACCTACCAATCATTAAGACTATCGACACAATCAGTCTGAAATCATTAGTTTTTATGGGACGGACTGAAAAATTCGCTGAAGGCAAAAACTCGGGCATCCGGCCGATAGCGCAACTACTTATTCATCATCTCTTCAAGTATTTCAACGGCATCCCCGACCAGTTTGGGGCAAACGGAAGCGAATAAGCCGTTTTCTTTTGCGTTTGCGGCCCCTGCCGGCTTACTTATGTCGCAGCCAAGCAATTCTCTGCAAACAATAGAATCATTGCGATTTTCGAACCGGCGGGCAAATTCTCTAACCATTCCGTAAATTCTCTCTCTTGCC
>CAZHBL010000890.1:0-2118 GCA_964530105.1 uncultured Pirellulales bacterium
TGACATCCCAAAGCGCCTGAGCCAGGCAGTTGGCGCCGCCCCAGATGCTGACCCAGATGGGACGCTCGTCCGGCCCGTCAACTATCTCGATGATGTGGCGCGAACCTTCGGAGCTTTTGCCGGGCCCGACGCCCTCCATGCCGAACTCGGGCAGCCCGGCCTTGGTGATGCTTAGCAGATATTCAGTGGTGGGATAGCCCTGCGCGTGTTTTAAGAGATTCTTACATACTTTGCCGTAAGCTTCTATTCGTTCGCGGATATTTTCAGGCCGGACCTTGTCTCTGAGCCAGACCGACGTTGTCGCTATTAAGCCCTCGACGTCGTATTCGTTGGAATAAACAAGAAAACGCACCATCGACTGCTCATCGTCCGGCTCGTTTGTGATGTCGGTCAGAACAATCACTCGCGGTTTGTCAAGATGCTCAAAATTAACATCCTGTGCCGCTAAGCTCATTTGAGAGATAATGAAAATGAAGAGTATGACAAGAAAACGTTTTGTAAATATTTGCTTTGTTTGTTTTATTATCACAATTCATCTCCTTATTTTTTGAGCATTTCATTGGATTGGAAACGTCCGCTTCGCTCCGTTTATTCCTATCGAAACGGCGAAATTGCCTTTATCGGGATCAACGGAGACTTTTATCAACTCGCCTTTTTGGGGATCTTCCTTATTGGCGATAAATTCTTCGGCTGTATTACCTTCATCGCCGTATATTGTATTGTAATGAATCTGGTAGATTGCCTTGATGCTCGGCAGCAACTTCAACGCCCTGAACGTATTTGGTTCAATCCCTTTTCTCGGCCCGTTCATCGCTACGCATACTGTAGGACTCAGTGCTTTTAGCAGGAGGGGATTGTTGCTCTGATCCAGCCCGTGATGCGTGACCTGGTAGAGGTCGACCTTTCCGATAATGTTCACGGGATGAGCAAGATGATGCTCGACGTTCCAGGTAATATCACCACCGGCGAAGAATTTAAATCGACCGTAAATTAAAACCATCGCAATGCTGCGGGCGTTGTCGTCTTCATCCGCTTTCTTTATCACAAAGCCTTCCAGTGGCGCATCAATATCACCATCGAACCCTTCAATCAGCTTTTCCGAAGCTACGGAATGGAATTTGATCGGAGACATCTTGCCGCTCGGGTCGCTCCTCAACGGAATATCATCACCCGCTCGAATGGGTGTGACAATCCCTTTCGTTGCCTGCTGATACAAGGGATAGAGTTTATTGAACGACCTGCCGGACTGTTGGTGTTCGGGCGGCAGAGCCCCTTTATCCATAAAGCATTTAATGGGGATTCTTTTGGATAGTTCCAGTATTCCCCCGTAATGGTCGGAGTCAAAGTGTGTCGTTACCAGATAATCGATATGTTTCAAACCTGCATATCGACAAGCCCGATGAATCCGGTCGGCATCCCGGTGCTCTGGTTCCAGCGATCCCGTATCAATAAGAACCGATTCTCCCAATGGCGTGACTATTAAGGTCGAACCGCCGCCGACCATATCGAGAAAATATATGTCCAGAGTTCCGCGAAATTTCTCGCTGGCCGGGCTTTGATTCGAAAAAAAACATGATATGACGATTAAGGCAAAAAGTAAACGTTTCATAGTCAGGCTCCTATATAAGTCCGCCTCGGGCGGATCAGATTTCTATGCAGATAGAAACTCTAATCGAATCCTATTTAGGCGTCAAGACCGTTGCTGAATTGGAAAAGTGTTTGTGCTCGAAGCAATTGTTCCATAAGATTTAGCGCATTGAACAGAGATGAAGATTAAACAGTTATGAAGAGAATTATTTCAGTATCGCGCAGAACCGATATTCCTGCATTTTACGGCGACTGGTTTATACGCCGGCTCAAAGAAGGTTTTGCCGGTGTGGTTAATCCGTTTGGCGGGCGAAAATATATCGTATCGCTAAAGCCGAGTGATGTTGTCTGCTTTGTGTTCTGGTCCAAGAATTTCAGTCCCTTCCTTGAGAACCTGAAAGTTATCGACCAGATGGGGTATAAATTCTATTTTAACTACACCGTTACCGCTCTGCCTGGCGTCTTTGAAACCAACGTGGAAAGACAAGCAGCGATTGAAGGCCTCAAGCAGCTAAGCAGAACATATTCGCC
>CAZHBL010000891.1:0-2113 GCA_964530105.1 uncultured Pirellulales bacterium
AGTGCAATATCATTACTGTCATGAGTACTGCCATGGTCTGTCCAGTTGTCGATAAGCTGCTCGTTATTTACCCACAAACGAACACCATCGTCTGTCTGGGTATGGAAAGTATAAGTCGCCGTGATTGGTGCTTCAACCTCACCCGTCCACCTTATCATGAAATTATCCACAGGTACGGACGGATCCGGCGAACCAGGATCGCCCCAGTTAAAGTTAACCATAGGATCCAGGCGCTTCATTAGCAAAACTTGCCATGGATTTGTTGTGTCCCTTTCATAATATTCACCAAGCAAGCCTTCAACACCATTGGCCGAATTTACCAGGCCCAGAAGAAAAACAAAGCAAGCAAAACAAATAAATTTTCTACACATAATAATCCTCCTTCAAAAAAGGTTAAGATACCTGTGCTTTGGCCGCATAACAAAACGGTTATCGAAATTAACTCAGAGCGGGGCTTATACTGAACCAGTCAGTATAAGCCCCAAACTCCAAGCAAATCTACCACATCAACCGCGCAATTTTAATTGGCGGCGCGAATCTCAGCCTACTCTGCAGCGGAAGGATGCACACCTACATCATCGATGTAAATTGTACCTGTACCACCAAACTGCAGATTGGTTTTGTCGCCGATACCAACGGCAATCGAATTTACATTGGTAACATCAACGCCCTTGTCTACAAACGCCTGCAGGGGGATGTCCCATTCGGTCCATTCGGTCACCTGTGCTGCGGCAGCATCTGCGTTCAGTACCGCAATCCCGTTGAGTGTAACATACAGCGGATCGGCAGCATTATCAGCAATACCATTGAACCAAATCTTCAGTGTGTCACAGCCATTTTGGGTCAAGTCCATGCCGCCCAACGTCAAATCCACCTCTGAATTCTTGAAAATGGTATTGTTAAAAACGACCGGCATTGACTTGGTGCCTCCGTGGACGATGGTTTCCTCCATATAAGAGGCAGTACCTTCATCGCCTACGGCTGAGCCAGATCCGTTGCCTCCATAAGCCGGTTCACCGTCATGCTCACCGTAACCAAGCCCATCCTTCCAGAACCACCATATCTCTTTGTTGCCGATATCGTAATCCTCGAAGTCGTCGATGACGAGGAAGTTGGCGGATTTGAAGCTCCAGACTGACCCTGCCCATGGACTGGCGGCTTCGAGGTCGTTGACCTCATCGATACGCCAGAAGTAATCCGTATTCCACTCAAGTAATCCGGGATCATAGCTCTCATCGCCAAGCTCTTTAGAGCCTTTGTACTCCGGCGAAGCTGTATCGGCATTTTTCACAGCCTCTTCATCAGCGCCGAAATAGACCTGGTGTAAGCTGGCTTTATCACCAGCAACCCACGTTAGGATCTGTGAGTGCTTTACATCCACTCCACCATTACTCGGATTCGGTCTGTTGGCCCTATATGGTGGCTGCAGCGGACCAGCGGGAATAATCTGCTCGGCCATCGACGTCGAAGACCAGTACAACCGCTGTGTAGCATTGGCGCGATCGAAGTCTACGAATTCCAGGCGCAGCGAATGGACACCACTTTCCATGTATCTCGGTATCGAGGCATACTTAGTCTCAACCCAGGACACCCACCTGTCAATGACCAGTTGACCATCGATCCACAGCCGCGTGCCGCCCTCGCTGCTGACGCTGAAGGTATACGTATCGTCGAAGAGGACAATGAGATCTGCTGTCCAACGCACCGACCAGTTATCATCCTGCAACGGCAAACCGGGGCTTGCGCTAACCCAACTGAAATCGACCGAAGGGTCGATACGCGTATAGGCCGGCGTACCGGCTAAAGTTTCGTTGGCAAAGTATTCACCCTTGATGCCGCCACCGCCATCGGTGGTCGTGAATGTCCAGACATCGCCTATATATGTTTGACGGCCATCGGATTCATCAACCCGCCAGTAGTAGGTCTTGTTTAACTCAAGGGTACTAAGTGCATAGGTTGTACCTATCTGGGACTTACCGCCGGAGGCACTGTTGACATCTTCGAAGCTCTCGCCAAAGTACACAGTGTGTAATTTCGCACCCCAACCCGGGCTCCAGCTAAGGTCCGCGTCCAGGCCTATATACTGACCGCTATTAGGCGGAGTGGGTTTCCA
>CAZHBL010000892.1:0-2113 GCA_964530105.1 uncultured Pirellulales bacterium
TGGGTGCTCAAAAGGAGAAAAAATTGAGAACCCCCCATTCCGAAATAACCGCCCCCAATACTACTTATGATGATAAGTTTACCGTATTTCTCCATAAAAGTCAAGAGTTTTTAGCGGTAATCTCTGAGTGTAGCGGAGATTTTTCCGACATGTGTCCCTGCATTGCCGAAAACAGAATGGTTTTGGGACCAAAGCGGCAAATGAATCGTTCACCGGCCATGAATTTTTCCGCATTGATTCCGGCTTTTTTTAATAAGTGAAATCTCGCTCAGAATCGCGGGTAGAAGATTAAACGCCGTATAGAACTATTGAACGAATTATATTACAGCAGGTTTTTCGCTGAGCTGTTGCTTTAGTTGTTACAAACTGCTATGGAAATTTGTGGTTCGGCTTGAAGATGAAGATATGAGCGCGCAAAAAAATTGAGGGCTGACCCTGATGACCAGCCCCCCATTGAAGAAAGGAGTATTATGATGCCAAACGGTACCGATTCCTTCGGCTTGACTGGGTCCATCCTCAAAATTTTTAGAACGTGCCAGCGAGAAAAAAACTCTGAAAAATTTATCGGAATTTCTTGCCCCCTGCTGCCTATTTTCCTCTCGCTTGCTCTACTAATATTATACGCGATATTTTCACAAATGCCAAATACAATTTTCCAGCAACGGTCAATTTTAAATCAATACCATTTAACGACGGCATAGATGTAATCCACCGATGTCTTTCTCGGTCCGGCAGCGTCATTATTCTGAACCTGAAACTGAAAGGAATTGACCTTTTCGGCCGTTTCCACGGTGCTTGTAACGTCCCATGAATCGGTAGCTTCATTGCCCTGTCCCTGCCGGACCGGAGCTTCGATGGACGCCCAAATCACCGGTTTGGACGGCCAGCCCGTCCCGACGGACCATTCCAATTTGCCTTTAGCAAATGATGTGTCCTCGAAATGCTCTACAAAAACAACGACCGAGATTATCTTTGCTCCCTCCGGAATGGAAGGATCGGAAAAGCTATAGCAAGTGTACGAACGCGGCTCTGTTTCCAGCCTCTTGTTGTCACTGCTCTGGACTACGGGAATCTTGTCTTTCGCCGGCAATTTTTCTTTGCCTTTCTGGTTGAAGCAATCCGTAACGGTCAGCGTATTTTTCAAAGGCGCCTCCAGCGACGTGACCGTAATCGTAAATGATTGAGTATCCATGGCCCGGATTTTATAGTTGTCTGCAACCCTGACAATCACATCATGGGTCCCGGCCTGGGAACTCGTCGGCCTCCACTCGATCAATCCCGTAGCTTCGTTTATAGTCATACCTTCCGGCTTTTTGTCCAGGGAATAAACCAGCCTATCTCCCGGGTCTGGGTCTTTTGCAACAACACCGTATTTGTATGGCGCCCAGACCCTGGCCGTCTCGACAGGTTTTGAAGTAATCGACGGCTCATCGTTGACAGCGTTGACTGTCACATTCACGGAAGCCGTGTCGGCCCCGTCTTTGCCGTCGCTCATGGTGTAGCTGAAAGTATCGTTTCCGGAGAAGTTCCTGTTGGGGGCATACGTCAGCGTGCTGTCGGTGTTTATCGTGACCGAGCCGTTGCGGCCCTGGGTGGCGCTGATGACTACCAGCCGATCTTTGTCGGGATCGGTATCGTTCTTCAGCACATCTATCACTACAATCGGCGTATCTTCCTCTGCCGTCGCACTGTCATCGTTTGCCGTCGGCGGATCGTTGCCCGGTGTCACAGTAATCGAGACGGTTGTCGCAGCGCTGTCGACTTTGCCGTCGCTGACTTCGAACGTAAAGCTGTCCTGCCCGTTGAAATCCGGTTCGGGGCGATAGCTCAGGTTTGGTACCGTCCCGGTCAGACGACCGTGGCTCGGCTCGGTAATAACACTATATGTCAGCGTATCATTATCACGATCACTGCCCGCCAGGGTAATCGACGTCAGCGTGTCTTCCTTTGTCGTTACACTGATAGGTTCGGCTGTCGGCGGCTTGTTAACTTTGCCGGCAATGATTACTACGAATGCGATCACTAAAAGAATTGCCAGCCCCGCGAAAAAGATGAGTTTTTTTTCCATTATACTCCTCCTTAAATAATTCAAACACCTTCCTATTGGACTCTG
>CAZHBL010000893.1:0-2111 GCA_964530105.1 uncultured Pirellulales bacterium
CCGGCGCGATACGGTCGAACATTTGACCGACCGTGTTTGAATTCATATTGCTTGACATTCCTTTGACGGGTTCCGCGTTCGTCTCAGAGCTTTGTCTGCATTGCGGTAGCCAGATCGACTTTTGCGTCGATTACAGCCTGCTCGATACATCTCTTCCAGTCGTCGCCGAACTGGTCTTTGTATTTCGGCTTTTCATATGCATAGATAATAGAGCGTGAGGCGTTAATCAACGCCCCGGTTCCGTCGGGTTTGCAGAATCGCACGCAGTCGGCGGCCGAAGCGCCTTGTGAGCCATAGCCAGGCACGAGAAACCATATCTTATCGTATTTCTGACGCAAAGCGCTGGTGACATCCGGCGCGGTTCCGCCCACGACCATTCCAACGTTGCTGTATCCGTCCTTACCGATTCTATCGTCTTGATTGGCGATTTCACCGATGACACCAGCGAGCTTTTCGTACATTCTTTGACCGTCAGCATCCGCGAAATCCTGGATTTCCGCCGCGGATGGATTGCTGGTCCGCACCAGTACAAAGACACCTTTGCCCTGTTTGGTGGCCATGGCCGCGAAAGGCTCGATGCCGTCGGCCCCTGTGTAGCCGTTGATAGTAATGGCGTCCGGTGCCAGCGTATCTTCGAGTCCGGCCAGTTCCGGATTTTGCAAATGAGCGGCGGCGTAAAGCTCCGCCGTATGGCCGATATCACCACGTTTTACATCGCCGATAATCTCGATGCCCAAATCGTCAGCCTCGGTAATAAGGTTGTAGTAAGTTTCCATGCCTTCCCAGAGATATCTCTCGAAAAAGGCGATATTTATTTTCACCGCCGGCACCATCGGCGCGACAATCCGCATCGTCTGCGTGCAAAAATCGAAGATTGCATCGACCGCGGCTGCGGCATCAAATTCGTCGTTCATCTGGCGGTGGCTTCTAATCGCTTCCGGGAGCCTTGTATAAACGGGATCCAGTCCAACAATTAAAGACGTTTTCTTAGTTCTCACTGCCTCACAGAGGCGGTCAGCAAAATGACTTGCCATTATCGAGCCCTCATACTTGAAAAATACTTTAACAATACGTTTCAGCTACTATAATCACAGAAATGATTTCAAGCAAGAGAGAAATACGAAATATGGCAACAGATTCGAAAATACATAAGAAATCGAGACGTAAAAAATTAGTCTTGTGGCTTTTAATTGACTTGGCAGTGGCGGCTGTCGTTTTTGCTTTGCTGATCTACAGGCCCGGCCGTTATGATCCGGCGGATTTTGACTCATACGGCCTCGAGAGTGGGCAGGTTAGTCCATACCTGACGCATGAGTTATCGCCCCAAGTCTATAATAATTCTCAGCGTGGAGAGCCTTTTGATCTGGTCGTTACGCAGAGTGGTGTAAACGAAATTATCGCCGGGCTGGGATGGCCCAAATTCTCCGAAGGCATCATGCTGTATGCCCCTGCGGTGCTTTTTGTGCCGGGATCTGTCGTGCTGATGATAACAGCAAATGTCAAGGGCGTGGAGCTTATCATAACGATTGAGCTGGAGCCGAAGATTGATGAGCGGAAGCTGTTAAATTTGCATGTGGTAAAAGTCAAGGTTGGCGCTGTGAATATTACGTGGCTTGCCCGGATGATGGGCAAGAAGATGTATACCGAAAGACTTGCTATGTTGCCTGTGGACACAGAGGCTTTACAGACGAAGATAGTGGGATCATTGCTTAACGAAGAATCCTTCGAGCCCGTTTTCAGGGTTGAAGATAACAAGGTGCGAGTTGAGAAAATAACTGTATATCAGGAGAAACTAACCGTTCATCTGGTACCGGCTTCATAGCTTATCTCGCATTAAGAATCTCGAAGATTTAAAGAGAAAAGCTGAAAAACAGACTAAAAAGACGTAAAAATCGACAATTTGGCCCCGGATGCAGAAAATTGACGGCTAAAGCATATTGAGACCCAAAAGAAGGATGTTACCGATAAAAAGACATTTTTATACGGACTTTTGATGTTTATTGAGGCGATTTTATGCTCTACACTATGTACGGTCTAAAAATTATACAAATTTGGTTAAAAAAGTTATTGCTCTTAACGGATTTGACGATTATTATAAGAAGTTTAGTTAT
>CAZHBL010000894.1:0-2110 GCA_964530105.1 uncultured Pirellulales bacterium
ATATCGCGGTTGATGCGTTCGAGCTCGGCGAGTGCTCCGCGGGCGACCTCGACCGTATTTTTGCCGGACTGCTTATTGATCGACATCCACATTCCCGGCACACCGTCTACGCGGACAATCCTGGTAATTTTCGTCCAGGAATCCTCCACGAGGGCGATTTCCCTCAATTGAATCGGAGCGCCCTGTCTGACCGCTATGACAGTATCCTGGAGCTGCTTGAGGTCGGTATATTCGCCCGGCGTTCTGATGGTGATTTCAAAATTGCCTTTTTCGATTGTTCCGGCGGGTATGTTAACATTCCCCTCGCTTATTTTTGCAATAATGGATTCGAGCGGTATGGCCAGTGCGTTTATCTTTGCCGGGTCGAGAGCGACGTGTATCTCTCGCTCGAGACCTCCACGGATATCGACGGCTGCTACACCCGGGACGCGTTCGAGCCTATATTGCACCTGGTCTTCGATAATCCGCCGGGTCTTGACTGGATCCAGGTTACTCGAAGCGCCAAGAATCAATATGGGAAAGCTCGCAAGGTCGAATTTTCGAAGCGTGGGTCGGTCGGAGTCCTCCGGCAGGTGGTCGATTATGCGGTCCAGGCGGTCGCGAATATCGTTCGCAGCGGCGTCCAAATCTTTTCCCCATGAGAATGTCACCCGGACGGTACCCTGTCCCTCGACCGAGACCGAGGTCAGCTCTTCGACTCCCGGCACGGCACTGACGGCCTGCTCGATAGGGCGGGTTATAAGTTCCTCTATTTCCTCCGGCCCGGCGTTTTCGTAAGTACATGAAATGCTGAGAGTCGGGTATGAAATATCAGGCATCAGGTCGATGGGAAGCCTCAGCAGCGAGATAGTGCCGAGCAGAAGGACCATCAAAACCACCATAATCGTGAAAATGGGCCGGTGGACCGCGAAGCGTGAGATTCTCATCGGGAATCTCCTGACTTGGTGTTTGGAATTGCCACAGGTGCCGGGACGGTTTGGGTTCCCATTTTGCGATCTTTTTGCAAAATGGGATTCCCTTTAGAGCCTGCGTTTGCATCCGGGGGCGGCTCGATTTTGGGCAGCATAATATCGGAGCCGTCTTCGAGAAGATGATTGCCCATTGTAATGACCAGGCCTGAAATCTGCGGTTCTGTAATTTCGACAATCTCACCGTTGATTATACCTGTAGTCACGGGAACGAAACGTGCCTTGAGATTTTGCGTATCGGCGATAAAAACCCCCTCTTTGTTTTGCCTTTTGACCAGAGCGGCAAGCGCAATCAGCGTAGCGTTTTCATGCTTTGCGAATTCGACCCTGGTCCTGACGAACATCCCTGGCTTGAGTGTAAGGTCTGGATTGGGCACTTCCACTTCCAGTCTTGCCTGGCGGCTGCTTTCCTTTAGCAGAGGTGCTATCCGGGTAATGCTGCCGGCAAAAGTCCTGCCGGGATAGGCATCGGTGGTCACAATGGCCTGCTGGCCTATCGTGACTTTCGGATAGTCCCTCTCAATGACGTAAACGACGGCCGTCAGCGGATTATTTTCGAGGATCGAGACAATAGGTTGATTGACCGAAAGCAACTCGCCAACGTCGACGAATCTCTCACCCACTACGCGAGGCGTATTAGTGTCGCGGGCATCCAGCCCGCGATTCGAGGGCGGGACGCCCTCGACATGTAAGACATCTTTGACACTTTGGACACCCACAACGCGGGACTGGTTGCCTTCTTCCCAGAAGGCCTGAACTTTCGTATAAGATAGCCGGACAAGGGCGGTTTTCAAAGCCGCTTCTTTCTGGGTCACCTGGGCGAGCGAAACCTTGTATCTCGTCTGGCTGGCGTTGAACGACGCCTCCGATACGTCCAGCTCCGAAGCCGAGGCGATCTGTTTTTCACGAAGCGCCTTTGCCCTTTCGTATTCGCGCTTGGCGATATCCAGGTCGCTGGCATAATTTGCGGCGTTTGCTTTTGCTACCTGCAGTTCGGCGCGGGCCTGTTCGACCTCCTGAGCGAATTCCTCGTCGTCCAGGACCGCAATGACCTGGTTGCGTTCGACCGTATCGCCGACGTCTACGAGCAATTCCTTAAGCCAGCCGGCCACCTTCGGCGCCACGTCGAACCGTGACTTGGG
>CAZHBL010000895.1:0-2100 GCA_964530105.1 uncultured Pirellulales bacterium
TTCACCGCTGTTAAATCCACCTGGATTGGGCTGCAGAAGGCCGTTGATGATAAGATTCACGGGCCCGCCGGTCAACTTGGCGTTATCGTCGTTATCACCCGTGAATTGTACATAAGCATTTACGACCTTTGAGCCTTTAGGAATCTGAAGGTCTATGAAACGCATACCGATGACTTGATAGGAGCTCGATCGAATGCCATCTTCCCACGGCATCTCAAGATCGCTGCTGCCACGACTCTCGGCGCCATCGTCGGCCTGTCCTGCATAGGCAATGTGGTCTTCTCCATCATCGTTATCTTCAGCGATTAATTTTTCGATCACAATTGCTGCAAAGATCGTATTTGAACCGGCAAAAACCAGGAACAAAAGAGAAGTCAGGAAACATAATTTCATTCGCATAGGAGTTTTCCTTCAATGAATTTTATTGACCGCTAAGAATTTTATCTTAAATCAGTCCTATAAAGTTTGTCTTCGGGAGTTGTAATTGGAATTTGACACCACTTCATTTATTTATAAAAGCCAAGTACTATAAATTAAAAATCACTCCGGAGCACACTATTCCAGCGGTCATAATTGCTATAAGATTCGTATTCGGTAACAATCACCTACTACGATGTTAATATAGCAGGCCGACAGGATAAGAGGTCTTACTCATTCTACTTATACCAAATTACCCAGCTTTACGTCAAGAAAAACCTCATAAACTTGAGGGGATTTCTTAATGAAAGGTACATTTTAAGGATTTATAAATCTTCAATGGCAATGTATAGAAGTTTCTATCAGCATAAAAATCGTAGAAAAGCGGGCGATGGGATTCGAACCCACGACATTCAGCTTGGGAAGCTGACATTCTACCACTGAATTACGCCCGCGAGTTTTTGCGCCGGCCACTTTAATTTATACTCGGACCCTATTGAGTATACACTGATTTGAAGAAATTTTCCAATATTTTTTCGAGAGATTACTTAAATACATAAATTGATATTCAGAAATCGTCCGTTTTTATAAAGTGAAAAATACCCCTCATTTCGCCAATAGGGTAGCCGGCAGCTTGGACCGATAATTCCCGCCCGTATTTATTTTCATAAGCTCTTAGCAAGGCAGAAAGATGGAGCTCAAATCGATGCTATAACGCAAAGAGAAATAGCCGAACTGCGCTAAAGCTGTCGTTCAAATTGTACGAAGATGTATTACAAGATTTGTTAATGCCATAAGTATTAGATGGAGGGTTCCATAATGGCGGGAGCTAAAACATTATCCTTAAAGAGACGGAACATACACAGTATTATTCCGGCCTTATTCTTCGCTTCACTTGTATTTTCCATCGGCACGATTAGTGTGTGGGCATCACCGGTGGAAAGGGCTTATTCATGCGGTTCACTCCGATCCATGGCAAGAGTTTACATGGCCTCGGGCGGCTACGAAAAGGCCCAGCCATTTTTGGAAAGGGCACTTCATCTGGCAAAGGAAACGAACGCTTCTGATTCCGAAGTGAGCGCCTGTATGCTTGACCTGGCATATCTTTACAATAACCAGGGCAGGTTGGCAGAAGCTGAGAGAACATGCCGGCTGGGTTTGGAGCTACAGGAAAAAGCGTATAGTCAAAGCCACCCATATGTAGCATACACGTTGAGAATTCTTAGCGAAATTTACCGGAATCAAGCCCGATACCGGGAAGCCGCCGAGACCCTGGAGCGGGCAATAACTATTGTGCGGGGATTTAGTCTCGAAGATGATCAGGAGCTTGCACCATTTAAGGTAGATATGGCTCGCCTGCTCACCGCACAGGGTAACTATGTAAAGGCCGAATCCTATTTTAAGGAAGCAATAGCATCAATCGAAAAAAGCTATGGGCCTGATCACCTTTATACAACAAGAGTGCTCTGCAGCATGGCAGCACTATATGTTCAGCAGCAGCGGTATGCCGAAGCTAAAGAATTGATTTCCAGAGTGCTGCCAATACAGGAAAGAATCTATGGTCCGGATCATCATTTTCTCGTACCCGTCTGGCTTGTAAAGTCAAGTATATGCGAGGCTGAAGGAGATTTGGTTAATACAAAAATGCTTCTCGAAAAATCTTTGGGCTCGGTTGAGAATATC
>CAZHBL010000896.1:0-2100 GCA_964530105.1 uncultured Pirellulales bacterium
ATCCGAAACTTTCGGGCGATTGAAACTCTCGACGTTTCCTTGGCCGATTTCACGTCCTTGATCGGACCCAACAACACAGGAAAAACGACCATCTTACGTGGGATTGAAATCCTTCTTAACCAAGTGAAACCGGATTTGACTGAATGGCGCTTCGGTCATGAGGGTGAACCGATCGAAATCATCGGGCAGTTCGATGACATCCAGGATTGGGAACGAGATACTCCAGGGATCTCGGGACTCCTGCATGATGGCAAAATCCAACTTCGGGCCACAGCAACGCGCGATGGTGATGGGGTCTCGTTGGACTATGACGCCTACACCCGACCCGCCTTGATCGACGGATGGTCAACAAAATGGTCTGAACTCAGCGGCGACATCAAGGTTGTGGCAGGCGATCTTGGGATTGATGGTAAGGGATGGAGAACGGTAGCAAACCAGCAACGCGTGCGGGAGAAGCTTGCAGCCGATCTCCCTGACCTTATCGAGTTCGGCGAACCAGAATGGACTGCCGAACACATCAGCATAACAGCCGCACTCAAACAGGCGTTGCCCCAGGCTGTGTACATTCATGCAGTCCGGGACGCGTGTGACGATGCGAAGCCCGCTGCCAGGACGAGCTTCGGCATTCTGCTGAAACGTATCGTCCTGCCAGCCATACAGGAATCAGATGAATACCAACAACTACTGGTTGCAGTTCAGGCTCTTTCTGAACGGATGCGAGCCACTGGGCCCGATCAGCTTGGAACCGTCGCAGCATTGGCCCAGGAATTGTCCTCACGAATGTCATCGATCATTCAGGCTCGCGTCGTGTTTAAACTGGACGCACCGGATACCGACAAGTTTGTAGGTGCAAACACGGGCATTAATATTGATGACGGCACTGAGACTCCTATTCAACTCCAGGGCCATGGAGCCCAGCGAGCACTGATTTTCGCCATGATTGAAGTGTTGGCGACACAAAACGCTGTCGGAGAGGCCGATCACCAGCGATCGACACTCCTGCTCTTCGAGGAGCCGGAGATATACTTGCACCCACATCTCATGCGACGCCTAAAGGAAAGTCTGACAGAAATAGCCGGTCGAGATGACTGGCAGGTGGTAATTACAACGCACTCTCCATTCTTCGTCAATGTGGCGGAAGACCCGACATCGCTGGTCATAACAAGCAGGGGAAACCCGACAGCGCCCATCGAGAGGAAGCAACTTCAGACGGACCCGTTTGCAGGTGGGGGTAATGCCGGCCATGACAGGACCGCGCTACGTGCTGCGCTCGACTTTCACCCCACTGTCGCTGAAGCATTCTTTGCGCAGAGAGCGGTCTTGGTGGAAGGCGATACCGAGCTTTCGGTATTTAGGCACAGCGCGGGAGTCCACGACGTACTTGGGATAGCAGATGAGCAAGATAAGGTTACGTCAATCGTGTCTTGTGGGGGTAAGTGGACAATCCCCGCAATGGTGCGAATATTGAGGGCTTTCGGCATTCCATTTCGTGTCATTCATGACCGAGACCGGAAGGGAAGATCCGCAGAAGAACTTGAAGGCGCTTCGCCTATCGACCCGTATCGTGCCAACGAACGAATTGCAGATGCAGCTGGCGACGCAGAGGTTTATGTTGTGGAGGACACTTTTGAGCACATCCTGTGGCCAGGAGACGCAGAAGTCCGAGGCAGGGATAAGCCCTATCGTGCCTGGCGCAGAATTCAGGAGCTAATCGACGGAGACATCACTGTTGCAGACCTCCCGAGGCTTCAAGAGGTATTCGAATTTGCTTATAACTGGAACCAGTAAGAGGCCGAACGAACCGGGTGCACGCGTCGCTTTGCAACCACACATGATCCGCGACGCTCTCTTTATTTTCAAACGGGGAAGTGACTATGTTTAAATTCATCCACGCCGCCGATGTTCATTTGGATAGCCCGTTGCGCGGTCTGTCTCGCTATGAATCCGCACCTGCGGGAGCCATTCGTGATGCATGCCGGAGGGCTTTCGAGAACCTCGTAGAACTGGCCATTGAAGAGAAGGTCTCGTTTGTTTTGTTGGCCGGGGATCTTTATGACGGTGATTGGAAGGATTACAGTACCGGTATATTCCTTAGCCGGC
>CAZHBL010000897.1:0-2096 GCA_964530105.1 uncultured Pirellulales bacterium
GGCAAACCCTGGCGCTGGGATAACTGGTCAAAGTCGGGCCAGCAGCGATGGCAGGGCGGCACGATCAAGGGAGTGACATCGAAGCTCGGCTATTTAAAACAGCTTGGTGTTACATCGATATGGCTCAGTCCCGTCTTCAAGCAGCGGGGACATCTGGACACTTATCACGGCTACAGCATTCAGGATTTTCTTGAAGTGGATCCCCGATTTGGCAGCCGGCAGGATCTTGTCGATCTGGTGGCCGCGGCCCACGCACAAGGCCTGCGGATCATTCTCGACGTTGTTTTCAATCACTCGGGCGCCAACTGGCTGTATTGTCCCGATACTCCCGGCGGGATTTATGAAGCCGTTTATAAACCCGAAGGCAGTTATCCGTTCGGTTCGTGGCGCGACGGCCGGGGGCAGCCCGTCCCCGACATAGCTATGGAAGAAGACGGCGTCTGGCCGACGGAACTGCAGCACGGGGACTGTTATACGCGGGCTGGAACGGGTGACATGAACAAGGGCGGAATCGATGATCCGAACGCCGAGCACAAGCGTTCCGACTTCTGCGACCTGCGGGATTTCGATCTCGACCAGCCGTATGTACTGAGTGACTTGTCGAGATGCTACAAATACTGGATGGCCCTGACGGACTGCGACGGCTTCAGGATCGACACCCTCAAGCATGTGACCAAGGAACAGGCGCGGAATTTCTGCGGCGCCGTCAGGGAATTCGCAGAGAATCTCGGCAAGCAGAATTTCTTTCTCGTCGGCGAGATATCCGGCGGAGATTATGCCCAGGACTACTATCTCGACGCTCTTAATCGCAATCTTACCGCAGCGCTGGATATCGGAGAGATGTGTCCGATTCTCAACGGCGTTGCCAAAGGCCTGAGAACCGCCAAAGACTATTTCAGCGGATTCAATCCAGGCGGTTCGGCAATGGGCTCGCACCGAAACATGGGGGGCCGGCACGTTTCCATCCTCAATGACCACGATCATATTTACGGCGACAAGATTCGATTTTCAAGCGAAGCCTCATGTGACCACCAGGTCGCGGCGGGCGTTGCCCTACAGCTTTTCACCCTCGGTATTCCATGTATCTATTACGGGACCGAGCAGGCCTTTGCCGGCCCTGAGCCATCCGAGAGGAAATGGCTGCCGGGATGGAAATGTTCGGACCAGTACTTGCGAGAAGCGATGTTTGGCCCGGAGCATCCGAGGGCGTCCGGGATTGCCGGCCTGTACGAGATGGATATGAATCTGCCCGGTTTTGGCCCCTTCGGGACGGCGGGCCGTCACTGTTTCGATGAGAATCATCCGGTGTACAAGCGGATTGCCGCGGCTGCTGCGCTTCGTAGCAAATATCCCGCCCTGCGTTGCGGCAGGCAATATCTTCGCCGAATCTCCTTTTTGAACAAACCCTTCGATCTATACGGGCCGGGGGAAATCGTCGCCTGGTCGCGAATCCTGGACGATGAGGAGTTGCTTTGTGTCCTGAATGCCAACGGAACCGAGCTGCGAGGCGCCGACATTATCGTGGACGCGGATCTCAATTCGAACGATGCTGGTACGTTGACGGTTGTGCTCAATTCGGCCCAGGCCGCAGAAACGCAGGAATATTCAGGTACGCATCCGGTGGGTTCAACAGTTGGCATCGACAGGACGGCGGACGGCAGGGCGTTTGTCCGGATTCAAAATATTCGGCCCGCTGAGATGATTGTACTGGTAAATCACCCATAAATCGGCTCAGATCGAAATAGACTTGCAAGAGGGGGGCAAATCGTATATGATATTTTGCTTATTTCGAAATGGATTCTTGTTATAGAAAGGGTTGCCGTTCGTTATGAGTCTTGAAAGCTTTTTCAATCCCAAATCGATTGCAATTGTTGGCGCTTCCCGCCAAAAGGGCAAGGTCGGTTACGAAATCTTAGCGAATATGATTGAAGCCGGATACGATGGTGAAATATTTCCCGTCAATCCGAAAGCAGATACGATTGAGGGATTAAAGTGCTACCCCGACCTTAAATCCATCGGTAAAACCCCGGATCTGGTGGTTATTATTATTCCGGCGAAGTTTGTCGCTGCAATGATGCAGCAGTGCGCGAAGATCG
>CAZHBL010000898.1:0-2094 GCA_964530105.1 uncultured Pirellulales bacterium
CTCCCTTCAACACGCATTGTTATCACTGCCATATCGTTTTCCCAGAGCGTATCGGAAGAGAGGAGGATTTTTTCTTTTCCGTTGTAAAGCACGATCCCGTCTGAAGCATGGCCGGGTGTATAAATGACCTGGAATTTGTAAGGCCCCACACCGATCATTTGGCCGTCTTCCAGGCTTTGCGTGCAATTGAAAAAATCAGCTTCCTGGCTATAGTATCTCCACCAGGTTGACCAGTCATCGCGGCTGTCAATGAAGTACTTCCCAACCTTGTGTAAAGCAATGTCGCACCCGGACGCCTCTTGAATAGCTTTGTTGCCGCCTATGTGATCACAATGGGAGTGGGTGTTGATAATTAACGATACATCCGAAATGTTTATTCCCAATCCGGTTAAAAGCCCGGCTGTTTCATCAAAGTCGGCAACATAACCCGTATCAATAAGAACGGGATCTTTTGATCGATAAACAAAGTGGTTGCTGTTTAGATAACCTCGCTCTATAAAAAACAGATCTTTCAAAATTTCATCTTGATACATCTATCACACCTTCCTAACGGCTTGCACATCATAAGCCTTTGCCTGTTCAGGCAAGAATATAAAAGGTAACATTCATTACCTCCTTATTTTCACTGCAACCAATGACACGAATGACCTGGCAATTTTGAGCGCTGGCGAAACAGCGATCAGCGTCCATGCGATGGTTATCCGGTAGTCTAAAGCTTATGACGAATACGGATCGTACCCGGCGTAACAACCGAAAATGCGTTTGGAATTTCAAAGGCACGTTCTCTGATTGCGGAAGAGAGCAGTTCCGCTTTACGAGATTGAGAAAGTCCAGCCAATCTGATTAGAACAACTCCATGAGTTACTAAGGCTTGTCGAAAAACTAATTCACCGAAATCTTTATCTGCCGTTATCAATGTTGACGACCGCATATCCGCCAAACGAATAACGTCTTCATCAGGAATCCCAGGATCCATTTCGGCTACATAAATTACGGTATGACCATCTTCACGCAGCCTCTCAACAATTTGCCGATCGATGTTCTCATCAGCGACAAAATTCACGCTCTTGCCTCAGAAATAGGATAAATTACATCGGCTTTCAAAGCCTCTGCAGCAAAGGATAAGGCTTCGTGAATGGCATCACGAGAAAGGCGAGGATGAGCCTCCAGGATCTGGTCAACCGTTTCTCCGGCAGCCAATTTTTCCAAGATGAGCTCAACAGTGATGCGGGTCCCTGTTATAACTGGTTTACCCATCATTACTGATGGATCTGAAACAACATATTTTCGTTTTTTTCCCATTTTCTTGTCCCCATAAAATTCTTGTGAGCATTTTGCAGACAATTTTTTATTATTTAGTTTATTACAGTTTCAAGGGTAGGTTATTATGCCATATAAGAGGGGGTATGCAAAGGAGAAATATGGCCCAAAATCCGGAAAAACTCTGGATCAGGAGATCAAGAAACGTACTTAAAGTCATAAATAAATCAGATGTTTTTATTGATGACTTTTTTAAGGTCGGCCGGGATTCTCACAGGTCTGAGACCCGAGTTCAGGCAGGCATGGACCGTGTGCCCGCTTACGAGCAGCTTGCCTGCCTCATCGACTACTTCGTAGTTAAATCGTATACTTGCGTTTTTCACTTTGGCAATCTTCGTCTTTACAGTTACTTCCGAATCATAACCCACATTGGCGTGGTACTTTGCGCTCGCCTCCGTGACAACCAGAATATACCCGTCCGCTTCTATCTCGGCATAGGGAAATCCCAGGTCGCGCATGAGCTCAGCACGGCCCACCTCAAAAAATGTAAGGTAATTCCCATAATATACCACCCCCATTCGGTCTGTGTCCTTGTATCGTACGCGGATCTGTGCCTCGTGCCATTCGTTTTCTGCCATACTGCTTTCCTTTACTTTAGTTTAGCCTACCCGCACGGTACTCTGTTTTAAAACCTAGCTTACCTCACCCTGTACTCGATCCCGTCGATTTCCGCACCCCTGAAATCAAAACGGTCGGGAGCCTTCGCTTCTTCTGATGCTTGTTCCGCATTTTGATGGGCATCATGATATCTAAAAGCACAAGAAGGGGCAAGCA
>CAZHBL010000899.1:0-2094 GCA_964530105.1 uncultured Pirellulales bacterium
CGGTTTCGGGGCCAAACTCAACAGCCGCGGGTGTGGCGAGGCCGGCTTGTTCGAATAGCTTTTTACTCGCCATTTTGTCAAATGCCGCTATGCTTGCATCTGGCCCGCTGCCGGCATAGAGAAGCGACCGATCCTCGAGTATTTGCTGGAGCTGGCCGTCTTCACCGAATTTGCCGTGCAGTGCCGGAAAGAACACGTCGATGCTGCTGTCATTCAATATTTCGAGATTGTCCGGCCGGATGTCCGCTGTTACAACCTCGAAGCCGGCCTCTTTCAATGCCTGAGCAACATATTTTCCGCTCTGGAGGCTGATTTCCCGCTCCGAGCCAATACCGCCTGCAAGAACAGCTACTTTTAATTTACGTTCTATTTCCAATTTATTATTGCTTCGACTTACTTATCCCAGATTTCGATTTCAAGTTCCAGTTCGATGTTGAACTGTTCTTTAACCCTCTGCTTTATGGCTTCTATCAGCCTGGTAACATCGCGACTGCTGCATCCTGCTTTTGCAATTATGAAGTTTGCGTGTTTATCGCTGACGACGGCTCCGCCGATCTGGAGTCCTTTCAGGCCGGCCCTGTCTATAAGGGCGCCGGCCGATGCTCCTGGCGGATTCTTGAATATACAGCCCGAATTTTTTGTGTTCAGCGGCTGATTGTTCTTTTTATAAATCCAGATTTCTTTGACCGTCCGCATGATTTGTTCCGGATCGGCGGTGTTGAGTTTCAGCCGGGCGTTCAGAATAAATTTTGCCGTAATGTTCGTTTGGCGGTAGTCAAATTCCAGTTCCGGCTTGCTCTTTTCGAATATATTACCGGAACTATCCATCAGTGTAACGGATTCCACCGCTGAGCCGAAATCTCCGAAATTGCCGCCTGCATTCATCTTCACTGCTCCGCCCACCGAGCCGGGTATTCCCGTCAGGGCTTCGATGCCCGAGAGCCCTTTTTCAACGAACGTTAGAACAAGCTTGCTCAATTCCGCGCCGGCCCAGGCGGTAACATCCTGGGCGTCATACTTAATCTTTGCGAATTGCTCAGTTTCGAGCTTTATCACTGCTCCTCTCACACCGTCGTCACCGATAAGCAGATTGGAGCCGAAGCCCATTACGTAAATCCGGATTGAGTTTTCGTTGCATCGTTTAACAACTTCCCTGAGCTGCTCGGTAGTTTTGGGTCTGATAAAATAATCGGCCGGTCCGCCAAGGCCGTACCATGTTCGTTTGGCCAGCGGATAATCTGTCTCAACGATTTGCTCTAAGCCACTGAAGATACTCATCTGCCACCTTCCAAATATCGCCTGCGCCCATGGTGACCACCAGTTCGCCGGGACCTACGTTGTTCTTTAGATAATCGCAAATCGCTTCAAAGCTTTCTATGAATAGCGCCTGCGTTCCATTCGCCTGCATCCTGTCGACCAGTATCTGGGCATTAATTTCTTTCCTGGTCGCTTCGGAATCCCGGACAAAATAAATTTCCGGCACAATTGTTACATCGGCAAGCTTAAAGCTTTCTGCAAAATCATCAAGCAAAAACCTTGTTCTGCTGTACTGGTGCGGCTGAAAAATGCACCAGATTTGTTTCGAAGGATACTTCTGCCGTATTGCCGCGAGCGACGCCTTTATTTCCGTCGGATGGTGGGCGTAATCATCAAGAATGGTAATTTGACCGAACCGGCCCTTGAGCATCAGCCGGCGTTCGATGCCGGTGAAGCCCGGCAGCAATTCAAGTGCTCGCTTGGGTTCCAGGCCGACGTTTATCGCCATAGCGATGACTGCTAATGCGTTCATAATATTGTGCTTGCCGGGCAGCGAGATTTTTGCTGCTCCCAGCAGTTTGTTATTGTAATAGACTTCGAAAGCATAAAGCCCGTCATTCAGCGCGATATTCTCGGCATATAAAGTGCAATTCTTCTCAAGTCCGAAGGTCTCACATCGCAAACCGGCTCCCAGCCGCCGGATAATCTTCGCTACATTCGCATCCTGGCCGTTAGCAATGACAATGCCGCCCGGTTTGGTGCCGAGCGCAAATTCGCCAAACGCCTCGACTATCTCATCTTCATCCTTGTAGTAATCCAGGTGGTCCTGCTCGACAT
>CAZHBL010000900.1:0-2089 GCA_964530105.1 uncultured Pirellulales bacterium
CCTCGATATGCCAACCTGAGCTGGATTTCCGGCGACCAGATTTATCTTACAAGAATCAGCCCCAGTGTCGAAAACATCAACGATGAATCAAAGTATGAATACTTTGCCGGAAATAATAATACCGGAAAATCCATTTGGTCTTATGACTTCGAAGACATCAAGCCTCTGCTGGAATGGAACAATAATATGGGCTGTGTAACAATTACCTATAACGCACCGCTCAGGAAATACTTAATGTGCATAACCGACGGCTGGCCGACAGTCGCGAAGATGAATTCCTACATCCTCGAATCCGACAAGATTACAGGCCCCTGGAAGCTTGTAACATACATGAAAGCGTTCGGCGAGCAGGGTTATTTCCTCAATTTTCCGTCGAAATTTATCGATAAAGACGGATTTACACTTTGGCTGTGCTATTCGGCCAACTTCAGCCAGGGCTGGAACAACGTCCGATTCAAATCGAAACCGCCGGGCAGCAGGTATGGCCTTGTACTACAGCAGGTAAAATTGCTCAATCCTGCAATGTACAGGCAGTACAAGGAAAAGCAGAACCAACCACAGAAACAAAAAGATCCGCTCAAGAGCAGCAGCAATGTCGCTTTGAAAGCCAAAGTCACCGCTTCATCGACCTACAAAGGCTACTCCGCCGATGCTGCTATTGACGGAGTGGTAGGCGGATACCCGGAAGATATATCAGCAGAGTGGGCCAGTAACGGCGAAAAAGCCTCAGCATTTCTGCAACTAAGCTGGGATAAAGTACAAACTATCGACCGCATCTGGCTTTTTGACAGACCCAACACGCACGCCGACCAGGTTACCGCCGGGACGTTGATATTCAGTGACGGCAGCTCGATAAACGTCGGTGAGCTGCCTGATGATGCTTCGGCAGCAAAAGAAATCACCTTCGGGCCTAAAGAGGTCACCTGGCTGAAGTTTGTCGTTACCGCCGTCAAGCCGGAAACTCAGAATATCGGTTTAGCTGAAATCGTAGTTTTCAGCCCTGAAGAATGAAAGGCTAATAATGGCCTCTTCGATTACAACAATGAAAAGAATTGTTATATATCTTTTTTTATCAGCTTGTGTAGTCTCCAACACATCTTCACAGGCCGCATCTTCAGAACCAAAGCATGTGCCGCTGATGCAGGTCATTCCTTTGCCTTATAATCAGGCTTCATTTCAGCGTCACGGCGTCGAGCTTACGCGATATTACTTCGGGCCAGGCTTGCATCGGCCGTTTCTGTTCCCAATCAATGGCCCATCGGGGCGATCGCTGACGAGAATGGGGCACCCTCACGACCCGGAAACACACAGCCATCATAATTCTGTCTGGATATCACATAACGACGTCAACGGGACAAGCTTCTGGAGCGACAACGGAAAAGGAAAAATCCGCCATAAACGCATCGTAAAGTTCGAGGACTCGGATGAGCAGGCATCTATGGTAGTCGAGAACGAATGGGTCAATGACGACGGCAAGATCCTGCTCCTGGAGACACGTCGGGTAACAGTATTTCCACTTGCGAACGATGAATGGCTGTTTACAATTGATATGGAATTCAAGGCTGCGAACGGAACCGTGACGCTCGGCAAAACTCCCTTTGGAATGATCGGCGTGCGAATGGCCAAGACCATCGGCGTCAATGATGGCAGTGGGAAAATTCGTAACTCCGCCGGAGCGGTAAACGAGAAAGAGGTTCTCTGGAAGAAAGCCAGGTGGGTTGACTACTCCGGTGCTATCACAAACGATAAAATAGAAGGCATTACGCTGTTCGACCATCCGGACAATCCGAACTATTCGACCTGTTTCCACGTCCGCAACGACGGCTGGATGGGAGCATCTTTAACATTCGACGGCCCCAGAGAAATTCAGCCCGATGAGCTATTGCAGCTTCGCTACGGCCTGTACGTCCACAGCGATATGAAATCCAATGAAGCGATCGAAGCAGAGTGGAAGCGATTTACAAAAATTCCCGCAGCAAATTCGGAGGAATCGTAATATAGACAAAGAAAGTCTTTCGCCATGTCAGGCGTTGACGTTGTGGACATGGATGGAGTTTGTGGTTCCGGCGGCGCTGAGCGGCCGGCCGGC
>CAZHBL010000901.1:0-2087 GCA_964530105.1 uncultured Pirellulales bacterium
CAGGGCTCGCTGCTCGATCTGGATCACGGCACTTTTCCGTTTGTGACCAGCTCGAACTCAAGTGCGCTCGGCATGCCCGCCGGCTCCGGCGTTCCGGCCAAATTCGTCGATAAATTCATCGGTTTAATCAAAGCCTACACAACGAGAGTCGGCGCCGGGCCTTTCCCCGCCGAGCAGGACAACGAAACGGGCCAATATATCCGCGACAAGGGCAACGAATACGGCACCACGACAGGCAGGCCCCGCCGCTGCGGCTGGTTCGACGCCGTGCCGGTATCTTACAGCGTAACTATCGGCGGCATAGACGAAGTCGCGCTGATGCATCTCGATACGCTCAGCGGCCTGGAAGAACTGAAGATTTGCCGGGCATATAAAATCAATGGCCAGGAGACGACTTTCTTCCCGGCAAACAAGGCAAGGCTCTCTAAGGCTGAGCCTGTTTATGAAACGATGCCGGGCTGGAGCGACGACCTGACAGAAGTATGCAGTTTTCAGGACTTGCCGGTAAACGCCCAAAACTATGTTCGCCGAATCGAAGAACATATCGGCAAACCGATAACATTCGTAGGCGTCGGGCCAAAACGAAGCCAGACAATATTCAGAAAATAGCATTCATCTCTCACGAAAATATGGACTTAATGCTATACGCTGCCGGCTATGGAAACTTTTGAACAGAAACTCAAAAAAACCGCAAAACGACTGGGCTTGAAGCTCGAACAGATGCCCCGTCACATCGCGATCATTATGGACGGCAACGGCCGGTGGGCACAGCGTAAATCGCTGCCGAGAGTTTTGGGGCACCGCGCGGGCGCAAAAATAATTGAAAGAATAGCATTATTTTGCGTCGATTTGGGCATCGAGTCACTGACATTGTATTCTTTCAGCACGGAAAACTGGAACAGACCAAAATCCGAAATCAACGCTCTTATGCACATCCACTCTGAATATCTTGTAGATATCCGGCCTGTCCTGATGAAAAATAACGTAAAGTTAATTCATCTCGGCCGCAAAAAAGGACTCCCGGCACAGGTACTAAATGACCTTGAAGATACGATGGAGCAGACAGCCGCCAATACCGGCATGATACTCGCCCTGGCGTTGAATTACAGCGGCAGAACAGAAATTATTGATGCGACTCAGAAGATAGCACAAGAATATAAAAAGGGCAAACTCCGGCTGAAAGACATCAATGAAAAGTGCATAAGCCAAAATTTGTACGCGAGTAAACTTGCCGATCCCGACCTTTTGATCCGCACGGCAAACGAAATGAGAATCAGCAATTTTCTGCTCTGGCAGATTTCATATAGCGAATTCTATGTTACGAAAACGCTTTGGCCGGATTTCAAAAAAACATCCCTCGAAAAAGCAATCATGGCCTACGCATCAAGGACACGACGTTTTGGTACTATCTAAACGAAACTATAGCGGATAAAAACAAGCTCAAAAATATAAAGCTGACTTTTGCAAAGCGCTCGTACGAATTACTATGCTCAGATACAGGTTACTTTTTGGAACATTGATGACGCTGTTCTTTACTGCAGCCGTCATTGTCGACGGCTGGATGGATGGCTCTCTTACAACTTCGCCGGCCGACGATAAAACGGTGCAGGGAACAATTCTTTGCATTCTCATCGCCCTACTGATAATTCCGGCACAATTCGAGCTGTCGAAACTCGCGGCGGCAAAAAATCTGAAGATTTTTCTGCCCGTCTCTATTATCGCCTCGATTTTATTCGCCACATCCCGGTATTTGCAGCAGCTTGTAGAATTTTCGCCGGAAACTTATCTCAGTCTTCTATCGGCTTTCGTGCTGCTGGTATTGCTTTTATACCAATACAAAACCCACGGGACTTCGGACGTTTTAGCAAATTGCGGAGCAAATTATTTTTCGATCCTGTACATGGGGCTTCTCAGCAGTTTCTGTATCGCAATTCGAATAGAATTCGGACTCTGGCCTTTGCTAATGTTTGTTTTTGTCGTAAAATCTGCCGACATAGGTGCTTACTCGATCGGGACCATATTTGGCAGACACAAATTTTCGCCAAAAATCAGCCCCGGAAAAACATGGGAGGGAATGGGCGGCGCCG
>CAZHBL010000902.1:0-2082 GCA_964530105.1 uncultured Pirellulales bacterium
GACATCGGCATAGCCAGCAACGATGCTGAGCCACTGTATGTAGCTTTGTCAAATAGTGCCGGTACGCCTGCAGTCGTGGTCCACGATGATCCGGCCACAGCGAACATCGACACATGGACTGAGTGGGTTATCCCGCTCCAGGCTTTTGCCGATCAGGGCGTAAACCTGACCAATGTCGATAGAATTGCTATTGGTCTTGGTACCCGGGGCAACTTGACGATCCCCGGTGGAGCAGGCAAGATGTACTTTGACGATATCCGGCTGAATCGGCCGAGCGAGGCTGCTGAATAGTAAAATCCGCTTTAGAGGAGATAACAGCAGAACTTGATTGATTTCGGGGTCTATGCCAATAAGTTTGGCATAGGCCCCTTTTTTAGTTGCTTCGGTCATGGAAAACCATTCACATGTCGGACCAACCTACCTGGATAAAGTACCCCAACAGATGCATAAAAACTGGTTCGTTCGACATCTGTACACTTTAGTTTAACACATTTTAGACTACTTGTCATGGATAACTCGGAAAATTCAAAGGGCAGTTTACAGTTACGCAAGACAGGATACTGCATATCGGGAGGCAGGGCATGATCGAGCTATGCGCTTCTTATTTCGTTTACAACCTCATCGAATTCCTGCAAAACACGTTCGTCTTTTTGCCTGTTGAGGAAGTTGACCAGGAAAATTATCAGGCAATTTGAAGCGAAGCCGGGGACGATTTCATACATTGTGCCGCTTAGGCCGATCTGCTTCCACAGGACCAGCACGACTGTTCCGGTGACCATTCCCGCCAGGGCTGACTGCCAGCTCGTTTTGCGGGAGAACAGGGCAAAAAGAACCAGCGGCCCGAACGCCACTCCGAAACCGCCCCATGCGTAAGAAACGATGCCAAGGATCGTGTTGTCACGATCCAGAGCCATAATCAACGCGATGATGGAGATGATAATAACACATACTCTTCCGACCAGAACAATCTCCCTCTGCGATGCCTGTCTCTTTATCGCCTTGCAGTAAAAATCCTCGGACAACGCCGAGGATGAGACCAGAAGTTGCGAATCTATCGTTGACATAATCGCCGAGAATATTGCCGCCAGCAGGATTCCTCCGAACCACGGATTGAACAGATCACGTATCATGTAGATAAAAACCTTCTCCTGCTTTCCGCCGCTCAGATTATCATACAGCGCGATTCCGATGAAGCCGACAATGACTGCTCCGCTTAACGACAGAAAGACCCAGACGATAGCGATGGTCATCGATTTTCCAAGCTTGCTCACCGATTTGATGCTCATGAACCGTACGAGGATGTGCGGCTGGCCGAAGTATCCCAGACCCCACGCCATGCTGGAGACAATCATACAAAGAGCCATAGGCAGCGTCCGGGCCTCCGGCAGCAGGGCGGGCGAAATGTTCTTGAGTGCCATTGCTTTGTTTATAGCTTCAATTCCGCCGGCCCGATGGTATGTCAGTATCGGCACGACCACAATCGCCAGGACCATTAACGCACCCTGCAGCAGGTCCGTCCAGCAGACCGCCATGAAGCCGCCTAAAAATGTATAGGCGATGATAATAAATCCCCCGATGACAACGGCAACGTGATATTGGACACCGAACGTTGACTCGAACAACAATCCCGTCGCTACAAGTCCCGAAGATGCGTATATGGCGAAGAATATCAGGATGATTATCGCCGAGACGATTCTTAACAGGCCGGTCGGGTCTTTGAATCGGGCTTCGAAGAAGCAGGGCAGTGTAATCGCGTTGGTTTTTTGCGTATATATCCTCAGTCGGGCCGAGACCAGCATCCAGTTCAAAACCGTTCCCACAAATAGACCGATGGCAATCCACACCTGCCCCATTCCCCCCAGATAAATCGCTCCCGGCAGGCCCATCAAAAGCCAGCCGCTCATGTCACTTGCCTGGGCCGAGAATGCAGTGACCCACGAGCCCATGCCCCTGCCTCCCAGCAGATAATCTTCTATGCTGGCCGACCTTCGATAAAAGCAAAAGCCGATAGCAAGCAGGATGATGAAATAAGCGATAAATGTGATTAAGGTCGGAATAGACATTGAAGTGTCAATCTAACAT
>CAZHBL010000903.1:0-2081 GCA_964530105.1 uncultured Pirellulales bacterium
GCTGCATAGACGCGAAATCACTCATTGCCACAGCCGAACCAGCAACCTGCTCCCAGCTAAATTCCATGACCCCATCCGGGTCATAAAAGAACGAGTCGCCGCCTTCAAGAATGACTAAATGAGGCACGTCTATATGCTGGTCGGGACCGGCATTAGCAACAGGATTGACATAGCCATAATATTCGTCCGCACCTATATCAATCTTAGCTGCGTACATCCGAAGCTCGCCATCGAAATCAGTTTCACCTGGGGCAGGAACAATCCCGGGGTCGCCGGTATTTATACACGGTGAACCGGTTTGTAAGTGGTAGTCGTCTGTTTGGACATCAATAAATAACGGATCTTGAGAGATGTTGTTGTCAACACCAGTCTGGTCGGCCTGACCATCGAAGGTAAACTCGCCGGTCCCAGAGTCGGCAAAACCATAGTTACCGGGAGTATTGTTCCAAACGTTGTTGAATTTTATCACACCTTCCTGAAAAACGCCCTCCCATGTTATGCCTCCACCAGAGCCGGCTCCAAATATTATGTTATTCAATATACTCGAAGAAGCAATGTCCGGACTAAATACAATGTGAACGTTACCACCGAACTGAGCCCCCCCCTGAAAGCTCGCATCGTTTCCGACGATTGTATTATTGCTCAGGCTGCCACCAGCCATAACAACGCCGCCCCCGACATAGGCCGAATTACCGTATATGAGATTGTTGCTGATTACGGGGTTTCCGAATATAAATATACCCGCGCCGGCATATGCAGTGTTGCCATTTATTATATTACGCGTAATCGTCGGATTGGCTTCCATGCCACCTATTGCCCCACCGTAGCTCAATAATAAATCCGCTATGTCTCCAAAAACTTCGCTTGGGGCACGATTGCCGGTAAACACATTGTTCGTGATAGTAGGCGATGCCTGGAAACAATAAATACCGCCTCCCCAGAGAATCCTGACTTCAGGATTAAGGTCACTATTCATCGTCCCAAAGCCCCCGGTGATTGTAAAGCCCGTTAATACCGCCCGGGATGTTTCTCCGTTTTCGAAGGTAACCACACTTCCATCGCCATCGGCATCGATAATAGTACCCGCCACAACATTAGGATCATTCGGGTCAGTGCTTGTCAGAATAATATTTTTACCGCTGAAATTGATGGTCTCAAAGTAGGTGCCCGGATCAACAATAACAATATCTCCGTCATTGCAGTCGCGAACTGCCAATTGAATGTCAGCATACTGACCGGGGACTCGGCGAGTTGCTGCCTGTAGTATATTGCCGATAGACAATAGTAAAATAAGGCTAAAGAAAATCGTTTTTCTCATTTTCCCGGCCTTCCTTAGAAAGCTGCTAACAACTCATAAATGTGGTTTTGGTGAAATCCGGACAACAAAGCCGACGTGAAGGAAGCACCACCAGCCTCTTAATTTCATCCAAATATCATATATACACAAAAACAGGTGTTTTTGCAAGGAATCTTTGTACACTATTGCCCGTTTCTGCTTATCCTGAAACCTTACGGATTGACGGTTCCGGGTGAAGGAGCAGAGGCTATCCAGTTGTCAGAGTCATTGCCGTAATCGGATGAGTCCCTGCGAGTAAGTGACTCGCCATTTCCATCCGGCGCGGTCGGCCAGTGGTCAACTCCATCGGGGGAATCCTCGGGATGAGAGCCATCGCTGTAAGTGACTCTGTCAACGCGAATGTAATAAAGTGTGCCGGACTCATCAACGTCACCGGGCATCGAAAGCTGGAGCCTCTCGCCGGCATTGCTTAAGGCGCCGTTGTAAGGACCGAGAATCTTCTCAACAGGGACAGCCGGATACCGCCAGGAAAACGCCTCCGGGTCTTTGACCACCAATACGTATCCACCGGCAGGTATCGTTACAGGCGCATCAGACGGGAAGGTAAAGTCAATACCATCTGTGAACTTCCACGGCTGAGCCTGGTCGTCACTATATAAGGTGACAAGTTCTGTGCTGATATTGTGCAGCTCAACATATTCATATTGGTCATTGGTATATGAACCGCCGACCGGCCAGGATGGATTGTACATAATCTCGTTGATAACTATCGGGCCGACCTTCG
>CAZHBL010000904.1:0-2075 GCA_964530105.1 uncultured Pirellulales bacterium
CTTGACGCCTCGCTACAACAAGCCCAGCGAGATTTGGAACGCCAGAAAGGACTGCTCGAATCAAAGGACATCGCTCAGGCCACTTTCGACCAGGCCCAGGCTAAATATGACGAGCTCAAATCACAGTATGAGGCCGCCAAATACACGCTGGAATCGGTGAATCTGAATTTAGTGGTGTTACAACATAACCTTGAGGTCGCCGATGCCGGGATCGCACAGGCAAAGGAGGCACTTAGTAACATGACAATCTCTTCCCCCATCAACGGTGTGATGACCCGGCTCGAAGCCGAGGTGGGAGAGATGGTTATCATGGGAACGATGAACAATCCGGGCACGGTGATTATGGAGGTGGCGGACCTGTCTACAATGCTGCTCGTCGCGGAGGTGGATGAAGCTGATGTAGGCAAGCTGGCGGTGGGGCAAAAGGCTACGGTCCACGTACAGGCCTTTCCCGACGAGAAATTCAAAGGAGTTATCGATTCGATTGCGTTGACGCACAGAATATCGTCGACCGCCACGAAATACTTCAGGACCGAAATACTTCTTCAGGGTGACGTGAAGAAATTGTATTCGGGCCTGACCGCCCATGTGGACATCGAGACCATAAAACACGAAGACGTACTCAATCTGCCGAGTCAGGCCGTGATGGGTGTGGCTATCGATGATCTGCCTTTGGAGATTCGCGAGAATTCCCCCGAGGTGGATAAAGCCAAGACATACGCGACGGTGGTTTACCGTTATGTTGACGGCAAGGCCGTCGTCACACCGGTTCAGATCGGCCAAAGCAACCTGACCAATACCATAATAAAATCGGGCATAACAGAACAAGACAAAATAGTAGTCGGTCCGTATAAGGTACTCGAGAGTATTAAGCACGATAAGATAATACAAGATGAGCGTGAAGCAGAAGCAAAGAGAAAAAATGTTAAAGCTGCAGCTAAAGAAGAAACTGCAAACGATGCCAATGATAGCAGCCGAAACTGATAAACCGACAACTCGACCCCCGGATAATAAAACCGTTATAAAACTGCAGGATATTACACGGGTTTATAAGGTCGGTGTGGAATTTATACGTGCGCTTGACGGAATCAGTCTGGAGCTGCACGAGAACGAATATGTCGCCGTAATGGGGGCCTCCGGCTCGGGCAAGAGCACTCTGATGAATGTCCTGGGTTGTCTGGACAGGGCTACTTCCGGATACTACGGGCTGGATGGGCAGGATACGACGAAGCTGAGTGACGCGGCGCTGGCCCGCGTACGCAATGAGCGAATAGGGTTTGTCTTTCAGTCGTTCGAGCTACTCGGTCAGCTAACCGCGCTCAGGAATGTTGAGATGCCGTTGATTTATTCAAAAAACGGCTGGTGGTCCCGGCGCAAGCGAGCCAGGAGCGTGCTTGAGCGGGTCGGGCTGGGTGACCGGATAACACATAAGCCGAACCAGCTTTCAGGAGGTGAAAAGCAGCGTGTCGCTATCGCAAGGGCTCTTGTTTGCGGACCGAGCATTCTTCTGGCAGACGAGCCGACAGGAAACCTCGACAGCAAAACAAGCGAAAGCATCATGGAACTGTTCGATAAGCTTCATCGGGAAGGACAGACTATTGTTATAGTCACGCACGAGGAACACGTGGCCCATCACGCCGAGCGAATCATTCACATGAAAGACGGTCGCGTTGACAGCGATATGCCGAGCAACCGGGTTCTGGCGGACAAAACCAAAATACAAAATGACGAACAAGGAGGATTGTCATGAGGGCTTTAATGCAGGCGCTAATGGCCTTTTTTCGCCTCTTCTATCAGAGTGTCTTTCTTTCGCTTAGCCAAATCTGGGCGAACAAAACCAGGTCGATACTCACTACTATCGGCATTGTCATCGGTGTCGCCTCCGTCACCGCAGTTATTGCCGCTTTGAGCGGCCTGAAAGCCAAGATTCTGACCCAGGTCGAAACCCTGGGAAGCAATGAAATATTCATTCAACCCAAGCGTCCTGACACAGGGCCTTTGCAGCATGCTCCGTGGTGGAGCATTCGATTTCTGCCGGAGCAATTTGACGGCCTGCTCGAACACTGCCCTTCAGT
>CAZHBL010000905.1:0-2065 GCA_964530105.1 uncultured Pirellulales bacterium
TGCGATCGCATCATTTTCGGCCTGATCGGTTTCCAGACCCGAAAGGGCATCGGCCAATTCGAATATATTTGCCGGCAGTTCCGAATTCTGAGCTATTTTTTTTCTCGCATCTTCTACCGCTTTAACGCGGTAATCTTCGGTTTTAATTACACCGGCCTGGGCTTGGAGCTTCTCCTGGCCCTCACGGTCTTTGATGGATTTCCTGAAGTCGCCCTCGCCGTCATATTTGCCCCTGGACATAGTCAGCTCGGCCGAGAGGTTCTTGAACTCGTCTGCCAGTGCACCGTCGTCGGGTCGAAGTCTGGCGGCCCGCTGAATCGCTGCGATGGCCTTATCGAATTGGCCAAGGGTACTATAGGCTTCTTTCAAAAGGATATATGTTTGAGCTGACGGATTCTTGGAAGCGTTGATGGTCTGAAAAATCAGGTTGGCAATCCAACCCGCTGTTTTGTCATAGCCGCCGGCCAGCGCAGCCTTCAGCATCGCCTCGGCGTACGGAATGTGGTCGGGATCCTTCGCGAAAAGGTATTCGGCATTAAGCATCTGCTCCAGCGGAGTTTTGCCCCGCATACGTTTTACTCGCTCCATCATTGTGGGCTTTTTATTATCGGATCCCTGCCGATGCAGAGCCAATTCGGCCAGGGGAAGATGCCCTTCTTTAAGCGCATCCGGGGCATATCGCAGACCCTGGAGGTACATATCGATTGCGTAATCGTAATTTTTCGTCTCAGCAACCTTGCTGGCTTTATCAAAAAAAGCTCTGGCTTTAGCGGCCGCCTGACTATCTTCGTCTGGCATAAGTTCTTACCAAATGAGTGTTTCGTACATTACTCGACCGGCATATAGTATTCTTCGGCTAAAATTTGTCAACAAATAAATAGTTGTATAAAAAGTGAAGCTGTGTTATAAAAATCCATAACGCAATATTCTGTGTTGGGAATCCTTAAAGAACCTGAGCAACGTCCGATTATGGAGAAACAAAGATGATAAATGCTCTTGAACAGTATGATCCGCAGATTTATGAGCTTATACGACAGGAAGCGGCACGCCAGAGCGGCTCAATCCGCCTGATTCCCTCGGAAAACTATGTATCCAAAGCAGTTATGCTGGCCAGTGGAAGCTGCCTGACCAACAAATACGCCGAGGGTTACCCCGGCAGAAGATACTACGAAGGCCAGCAAGTGACTGACCTTATCGAAAGAATGGCTCAGGAGCGGGCGAAGAAATTATTCAAAGCCGACCACGCGAACGTTCAGCCTTATTCGGGCTCGGTTGCAAACTTGGCGGCCTATGCCGCCCTGATAAATACCGGCGATACGATTATGGGAATGTCTCTTTCTCACGGCGGGCATCTGACGCACGGCTGGAAGGTCTCGCTGACCAGCGAATTCTACAATTCCGTGCCGTATCCTGTGAATACCGAGACAGGCAGGCTGGACTTCGACCAGATTGAAGAGCTTGCCAGGAAACACCGTCCGAAAATAATCATCTCCGGTGCCACTGCGTATCCGAGGGAAATCGACTTTGAGATATTCGGCGAAATTGCCAAAAAAGTCGATGCGTACCTGGTCAGCGATATTGCCCACATTGCGGGTCTTGTCGTTGCCGGCATCCACAAAAGTCCGGTTCCCTACGCCGACATTGTCTCAACTACGACACATAAAACGCTTCGGGGTCCTCGCGGCGGTATGCTGTTGTGCAAAGAAGAGCATGCAAAGAATGTGGACAATGCGGTTTTCCCCGGCCTGCAGGGAGGGCCGCATATGCATACAATGACCGCTATCGCAGTGGCAATGGCCGAAGCCGATACCCCGGAGTTCGTCGCCTACGCGCAGCAGATAATTAAAAACGCCAAAGCCATAGCGGAAAAGCTGCTGGAACACGGTTTTGATCTCGTAACCGGCGGGACGGACAACCATCTTATCTTAATCGATTTGAGAAACAAAAACATACCAGGCAAAAAACTCGCAAAGGCACTGGACAGGGCCCGAATTGTCTCGAATTACAACACAATACCCGGCGACCCGGCGCCTCCGATGAATCCGAACGGATTGCGTATAGGCAC
>CAZHBL010000906.1:0-2059 GCA_964530105.1 uncultured Pirellulales bacterium
TTTTCAGTTCCGTTCTTTTCGCCAGTTCGTATGCCAGGCGCCCCTGCCCGCAATCGAGGACCAGAGCATAACCTTTTTTTACGCCGCTCTCGGCCAGGATTTTTTCCGCGGCGGACCCGTACGTTTCACTGAGCGAATCGTCAGGATAAGGATCGGCATTTATTTGCGGCCTGATTTCTTTGGCCGATGCGACTTCGGTTTCGCCGAAGCAGTAAATCGGCCCTTCATCGCTGCTTACTACAAGAGAACCGCCCGAGGCTGCAAGGCCAACCGCTGCGCCGTTTACATCGGCCTTCCACACTTCCTTGCCGGTTTTCGCGTCAATGCCGACGACGATGCCTTCACCGCCCGCGAACACAACATTGCCGGCGAGTATCACCGAACAAAGACCTTTTCCTGAGTAGCGCCACTGGAAGCTGGAACCTTTCAACCTTCTTTCTTCCTGTGCGGCGTCGGCTATCTTCCCGGCCAATTCTTCGATTCGCTGATTAAGCTTTTCGCGCGTGCCCTCATCAGCGGAGCTTAACTTTGTCTTAAACTCATTCAGTTGGCTTTCCCAAATTTGCCGGTCTCTCGCCAGCCTGCCGGCCTTACTAACGGAATCAGTATAGACTTTTCGGTTTATTGCATACACACCATCTAAAGTCACGATGTATGAAAACTCAGGCGTCACGGTCATATCGATTCCCGGAAACCACGCGAAGGCATCGCCCCGGCGTCTGCCTGTTTTGGCATCGTAGGCGACCTTGTCAGGTATGCCCGAGTAGTCCACGCCGGAGATGAGCCTGTCATTGTCCAGCAGTGCCCATGTTCCGCCCCGTTTGTCGCCGGGCGAGGCGTAGAATAGAAATTCTCCGGTATGCCGGTTGAAACCGGCAGGCATCGAGCGGCCCGAAGGTATGTAAAGTACATCTTTGGACGCAATCGGATAACCGTGCGGCGAAATCCCGCCGAACTCCAGCTCATGGGCCCGGTCACCAAGCGTATCGTTTTTCCAGACCACTGAGCCGTCGGAAGCCCTAAGGGCACAAATATACAGCCCTTCGTACGGAAAAACACCGGCCGCAAAATAGACGATTCCATCGTCGACCAAAACGCCGGTTCTGACCGGCCAGAGCGATATCATTCTTTCGTTGCCAATGATTTTCTCATCAGTGGGGCCGGGGCGGTACTTCCATACGAGCGAACCGTTTTTGCCGTTGAGACAGTACACATAACCATCGTCGGAACCGAAATAAACCTTGCCGTCACAAACGGTGGGAGCAAAACGAACCGGTCCTTCGGCAAAGAACGTCCAGCGGACCTCGCCTGCAGCCACATCGATTGAATAGACCTTATTCGTTGTGCAGGAACCGAAATAGGCGCTGCCGTCGGCAATCACCACGTGATACGCGTTGTCGTTGTGCATTCTCGGCATCTCTTCGGCGGGCATCGGCCAGGCCGGTTTGGGCTTATGAGAGGGAACATATTTCCATTGCAGAAAAAGACCCGGACCAACAGTTTCGGAGGTAATCCCGCTTCGAGTTACGTCAGACCGGTAAGTCGCCCAGTCCTCAGCGAGGCCAACGCCGCAAACTGCGAGAAAGATAAGAAAACCACAAAAAACAGTTAGAGGGCGAAAAAACACCGATAACAGCCCGGAATCGCTCATCGTATTTTGCTGCTTCATTGGATAACTCCTCTTAAAACAATAAAAGATATCTGGCATTTCAAACCGGACCGGCTCACTCCCGGCATCACCGGATTAAATCATAATCAAATTGACCGCTCTTGAACAGTATTTCTTAGGCTAATCGTGTTCTCATATAATATCATTTCTACCTGCGCTGACGAAATTCCATACTTGCTCGTTATCCTGCCAAACTAATTCTTGATGTTATCACTTTGCTGGTGTATAATAGACTGCAATAATTGACGGTTGAAGCGGCTGTTATATTAAAATTTACCGGCCCTTTGAGCAACTGTTGTTCTTGGGAAACTCATTAATAAGTGAGGACCCCGACTGATTCAGGGCACGAGTTGTGAAACGCAGCAGAATTAACAGAGTCATAGAGATTCT
>CAZHBL010000907.1:0-2059 GCA_964530105.1 uncultured Pirellulales bacterium
CGCCCGGCGAAATATTTCAGGCGTTCCTTCAACTGGCCCGGGCAATCCCGGTTCATGCACCTGATATATACGCCGTCTTCGTCTTTGACTGTGGCTGAGCCGCAAATCGGACACGTTTTGGGTACTTCGAATACAGGAACTTTCGCAGTTGCTTTTGACTTTACTTCAATGACCTGCGGTATGATCTCGCCGGCCTTCTCGATGATTACTGTATCACCTTGTCCGACGCCCAAACGTTTCAGTTCGTCGAAATTGTGCAGGCTGGCCCGCTTGACAGTTGTCCCGGCCAGCAGTACCGGCGTTAGATTCGCAACCGGTGTTAAAATACCGCTCTTGCCGACCTGTACGTCGATGGATTCGACGGTGGTTTCGGCCTGTTCGGCGGCAAATTTATAGGAGATGCACCATCGAGGCGCCCGGCCGGTAGCGCCGAGAATGTCCCGCTGCTCGAAGCTGTTGATCTTTATAACCATGCCGTCAATCTGGTAATTAAGGATTGCCCGTTTTTCACTCCAGCCGGAACAGATATCGATGGCTTCGTTGATATCTTTGGCTTTTTTGATGTTAGGATTTACAGGCAAACCTAATTCTTTGAATCTCCGGAGGCTCTCGTAGTGATTTGCAGCTAACTTTTGTGGCGAGGGCATCTTGCCCTTGTTCCTCGTGGCGAGGGCATCTTGCCCTTGTTCCTTTCCGCCGGCAGGATGCCGGCGGGACGCAAGGCCGGGACGGCCTCGCCACAAAACCTGGCCGGTGGCGTATGCAAAGAAGGACAGATTTCTGGCGGCGGTGACTCTTGCATCGAGCAGTTTCAAAGAGCCCGCCGCGGCGTTTCGCGGATTGGCGAATGCCGGCTCGCCGGCCTCGGCGCGAAGCCTGTTTAGCTCGACGAATGAGCTTGTGGGCATATAGACTTCGCCGCGGATTTCAAGCACTGCGGGAATTTTGCCGCCATCCAGGAGGACAAGCGGTACCGCCCTGATTGTACGGACGTTTGCAGTGACGTCGTCGCCCACCTCGCCGTTGCCGCGGGTCGCCGCGGTGACAAGGGCGCCATCTTCGTAGCGGAGGCTTATAGCAAGCCCGTCGATTTTCAGCTCGATCACATAGTCGTAATCTCTGGAAGCCAGCTGCTTTGCTACTCTCTCATCGAACGCTCTTAGCTCATCGGCATTATAGGTATTGTCTATGCTCAGCATCGGTACGGCGTGCCTGACGGTGGTAAAACCTTCCAACGGCCTGCCGGATACGCGCTGAGTCGGTGAATCGGCGGTTACAAATTGCGGATTCGCTGCTTCCAGCTTTTTAAGCTCTGCAAAGAGCTTGTCGTACTGCCGGTCGTTAATTCTCGGCTGATTGAGCACGTAATAGAGGTAATCGTGCCGGCGAATTTCTTTGCGAAGCCGCTCAACTTGTTTGCTTACATCATGTGCCATATCGGTCTAATTTATACGCTCTTTCTGCATATTTTGCAAGCTTTGTAACGTACAAGTGTTTTTGAAGAAAATCCATTCGGGGCGTGGAATTATCTTGTACTAATACACCGATTAAATTAGAATATTGTTTACAGAGGAATCGAAATGTCTTTTATATAATTCGGCCGGCAAAGCATGCTTCGAGTTCCGGATATTTTGTTGGTGAAAAACATGAGGAGGCTAACAATGCAAGGCGGTAAAACATTTATTGTGTCAGTGTCTGTTCTATTCTTGAGTGTTCTATCTCAAACTGTCTGTGCGCTTACGTTCGATTATGACACGAAAGCCCAGGCTTATGTTGAAGTCGTCGTGTATGGTTATTTAGGCGAGGACGTGATTCCTGACTATCAAGCCAAAGAAGCTAATAACGCTCGATCTTATGCTAAGGCCTATTTTGAGGAACCCACATTTTCGGAAGATATTGTGGGGATTTCTGCTTTAGCGGAGGCTTCTGTCGAGCCAAACTCAGTAGTTCTATCCGCCGAAGTTACCGGTTCGTACGAATTCGGTATGGCATGGGAGGTCGAATTCATAAAGTCTTTTTACCAGGATGCCAACAGCACAACAGAAGGACTGCTCCAAAT
>CAZHBL010000908.1:0-2058 GCA_964530105.1 uncultured Pirellulales bacterium
TGCTTCTTCGGCTAAAATTGACCCCAAATCTCTATCTGTGAGAAATGCGGGCTAACGTTTCGGGAATACTATCGAACAAGCTGGCCAACGTTCCGAGTGAGTACCAGACCGCCGCACGGGTCAGTCCCATACTTCAGGAACAGGTCTGGGGCAGAATCGGTAAAGTCAAAGAACGGATCAAAAGTGGAGAGCTAACAACCGAGGAGGCTATTAAAAAAGAAACTGACCAGGCCTTTGAGGAAGGCCAGGAAGTTGTGCGCAATCACTACGCTGTCTACGAGAATGCCATGAAGCGTCGGGCGAACGTAGCAAGAAACCTTTCACGGCTCTCCCCAACGGCCTTGTTTCAATGTGCTTCCGAAAGTCTGGCCGATTCAGGCCCAAGACGCGAAGAGCGATTTCTGAACGATGCCGAAGCATATTCCGCTACCTACGACAGCTACATTCTGGAGAAAGTAGGCCGGCTCGTCGGAACCTCTTATTGGTCTTTTTCAACTGATATCAGACTCAATGAAAAGAACATTTACATCAGCTCACCCTCTCCGCAGGAATATCAGGGCGATACATCCGATTTTCCCCGGTTCACCGAAAGCAGGCCCAACCTTGCATGGAATATGCAGGAGGCGTTTGTGGATCTGGCGGGTCTGTCACTTTGGAACCTGGTTGTGGCTGTGCTGGCCTTTTGGGCGATCAGCCGCTGCGATGTAAGGTAAGCGTGTCGACTCTCTGTCCCGAGGTATGAACTGACCTGGTTCTTCATTAACACGCACGACAGTTCGGGTATTGTCGGCTGGCTCACTCGTGTTCTCTCAGCCAGGCGGTGAATTTTTTCAGGCCCACCCGGATGGAAGTGGACGGATTGTAGCCGATGTCTCTGGACGCTTTGGTAATGTCGGCACAGGTGCGCTCGACGTCGCCGGGCTGATGAGGCTGGTATTCTCTGGTTGCTTTTTTACCGAGGGCTTTTTCTATTTCCGTGATTAAATCGTTGACCGTAATCGGCTCTGATTCACCAAGATTATAGATGTTGAAATCATTACACTTGTCCATTGCGGCGACGATGCCGTTAACGATATCGTCGATGTATGTAAAATCACGCATCATTGTGCCGTCCCCATAGACTGGGATTGGCTTGTCCTGTTCGATAAGTTTTGCGAATTTGTGGATTGCAAGGTCCGGCCTTTGCCGGGGGCCGTAAACAGTGAAAAAACGCAGACATGTTATTGACATGCCGAAAAGATGATGGTATGTGTGACAAATCAATTCGCCGGCTTTTTTTGTCGCGGCGTAAGGCGAGATGGGAAAATCAACGCTGTCATTCTCGGAGAAGGGGACTTTTTCGTTATTACCGTAAACGCTGGAGCTTGAGCCGAAAATAAACTTGTCTATCCCATGCTTTTTCGCCAACTCAAGCAAAACTATTGTTCCGTTCACATTGACATCGGCATAAAGCCGCGGCTGAGCGATTGACGGGCGAACACCGGCCATAGCGGCAAGGTGCACGATTATTTGAACATTTTCGGCACTCGCCTTGCCCATAGCATCGCCGTCACGGATGTCGGCTTCGACAAGCCGGAAATTTTTGTTTTTCAGACAGTCGCTAATATTCCTTCGTTTGATTTGCGGATCGTAAAAGTCGTCGAAATTATCAACACCGACGACGGCCCAGCCATCGGCAAGAAGACGTTCGCTCAAATGCGAACCTATAAATCCGGCGGCTCCCGTAATTAGTGCTTTCATGCAGTCTGTGTCCTCTATTTAATGTGATTAGTGCCTGTCATTACTGCGGGATTACGCTGAAAAAATAATTATTGCTCCGAAAGCCAATACGATCAGGGCGATAATCCGGAAAAAAAGAGTCGGCTGGTATTGATACCAATTGAGAATGCGCCTGATCTTTTCAGGCCCGAGCATGAATATCAAAAAACCGCTTATCAGGAAAATAATCCCGGAGGCGAATATTATCCACGGGTATCTGCATTCACGAACTGCGACGAAAAAGACAACTGCCAGGGCAAATCTTATCAGTCCGGCAAAGTATATCCGTTTGCCCTTTTT
>CAZHBL010000909.1:0-2046 GCA_964530105.1 uncultured Pirellulales bacterium
CCGGACAAATGATATGACGGCACGATTGTATGCACACACCGCTCGGCCATCAAGCAAAATTGCTTGCCCTGGAACTACCGATTCTGTAAAAAAGAATCAAAATAGCAATCCGACAATTGCTTTTTTGAGAAATTATATGCTATAATACCGTTTTTTATTGCTATTGGCGGGGCAATTCCGGGGTTTTGCCCTCGAAAATTGGATTTTACAGGAGATTTGAAGAATGGGTTTTGGCATTGTTGACACTCGAAAGAAACCGGCCCTGAAGGTCAAAGACCTTATAAAAGATGGGATTGTTGGCCTTGAGGATGTAACCGACTGGCTACGGACGATTCACGAGATTCGTTTTTTCGAGGAGAAAGTTTTTGACCTTCTCGGCCAGAATATTATCAAAGGCGCTTCACATCTTTACGCCGGCGAGGAAGCGGTCGCCGTCGGGGCTATCGCTGCGATCGAGCGGGGAGACGTGATCGGCTCGACCCATCGAGGCCACGGCCACTGCGGAGCTATCGGCAACAAATACGCAGACAGCGAAGAAGACCGCCAAAACCACTGGAACCAGATGATGGCCGAGCTGATGGGCAAAGAAACCGGTTATTGCAAAGGCAGAGGCGGCTCAATGCACATCGCCGAAGTTTCTAAATGCAATAATCTCGGTTCGACCGGTATAGTCGGCGGCAACCAGGCGCCGGCGGTCGGGGCCGCCATGGCGGAGAAATACAGAGATACCGGCAAGGTCGTCCTCTCATTCTTCGGCGACGGCTCCACCAATACCGGTAGTTTTCACGAAGCTATGAATATGGCCTCAACACTTGCCGTGCCGCTGGTGGCGATAATTGAGAATAACCTTTACGGAATGAGCGTGCCGTTCTCCGGCAGTGAAGTCGATGGGGCGGTCCGGGCGAGTAATATCGAAGACATTGCCCAAAGAGCCGCAGCTTACGACGTTCCGGCGATGATTATCGACGGCCAGGATACCGTCGCTGTCTTTCTTGCTGTCCGCGACGCCGTTAAAAAGGCAAGAAAAGACATTCAGATGACGATCATCGAGGCCAAGACCTACCGCTGGTATGGGCACAGCCGGAGCGACCCCCGTGCTTATCGTACCAAGGCCGAGGAAAAAGCCTGGCACGAGCGAGACCCGATTAACGTTCTAAGCAATAAACTCCTCGGCGAGAAGCTCTGTACGCAGGAGCAGTTGGATGAGATAAAGGACAAGGCCTTTGCAGCAATCGAAGCTGCGACGCAGTTCGGCCTGGACAGCCCCTGGCCCAACACCGCCGATTTGACAAAAGATGTCTACGTCGAGGAGACTTACCCGGCGGAATTAATCGCCTCCGATAAGACCACATCGTCGAAAGTTATGCAAGCAACGGCTGCCTTCGAGGCGGCGATTGCCTCGTCTACTGCCAAAACAAAAAAAGAGGCGACCGAACAAGCCAAAAGCCAGATCAAGTCAAAGTTCGGCATGGATGTTATGAACATCGGCCAGGCTGTTTCCACTGCTCAGGCCGAGGAGCTTCGACGGGACAAAAATGTTATCGTCATGGGCGAAGATGTCGGTCTCTACGGCGGAGCGTATCAGGCGACACGCGGCCTGCTGACCGAATTCGGCACAGAAAGAGTTATCGATACGGCGATCTCCGAGGCCGCCATCGCCGGAGCTGCGGTAGGCGCGGCACTTCGCGGCATGAGGCCGGTGGCGGAGATTATGTACGTCGACTTCGTGACAATCGCGATGGATCAGCTCGTCCACGTCGGTGCTTATAACCGATACATGTTCGGCGGCAAAGCAAAAGTACCGATGGTTCTGCGAACCGAAGGCGGCGTCGGCAGATGTATCGCCGCCCACCATTCCGAATCGCTCGAAGCCTGGCTCATGCACACACCGGGACTTTATGTCGTGATGCCATCGACGCCTTACGATGCTAAGGGCCTGCTCAAAGCCGCTATCCGCAGCGACAATCCGGTCGTCTTTATCGAGCACAAAGCGACATACGGCCAATTGGGCGCTGTGCCGGAAGGCGATTATATTATCCCGCTGGG
>CAZHBL010000910.1:0-2044 GCA_964530105.1 uncultured Pirellulales bacterium
TTTGCCCGCCACTGCTGTGCCTGTTCGGTTTTGCCCCAGGCCTCGTAAAGCTTTACCAAATGGCCCAGCGAATCCAATGTGGCCGGATGGCCCGCACTTAGCCGCTTTTCCCTGCCTTTGAATGCCTTGAGGAGTAATGGCTCTGCTTGATCGTACTGATTCTGGCTTGCATACAGCACGCCAAGCTCATACATGGATTCTAATGTAGTGAGATGTTCTTCGCCAAATTGCGTGCTTCTTATCTCAAACGCCTTTTTGAGAAGCGGTTCTGCGTCTGAGTAGCGTTTTTGTCTTGTGTATAACACACCCAAATCATTCATAGATTGCACTGTATCGGGATGTTCGGCGCCAAGTTTGTTGCGTCTGTTGTCCAGCGCTGTGACGAAAAGTTTCCTGGCCTCATCGTAACGACCCTGGTCTCTATATATCACAGCCAGCCTGTTAATAAAACTTAGTATTATTGGATGATTATCACCGAGCAACGGGCGTCCGATCTTCACAGCGCTGCTCAGAAGCTGTTCTGCCTTATCATATCGGCCCTGTTCAGCATAAAGAACCACCAGGTCATTCATCGAGCTAATCGTTGCCAGGTTCTTTTCACCCAGCAGAATTCGCCTGTCCTGCAGGACCTCGGTCAGTAAGGGCTCTGCTTTGTCATACTTAGCATGCTCGGTATAAAACACCCCCAGGGAAGCCTTGTATGCCAGTGATTTTGGGTTCTTCTCGCCGAACAGAGTGCCGCTCATCTCGATTAACTTAAGGTACGCCGATTCCGCCTGCTCGTACTGACCCTGTGAGGAGTACGTCTGGGCGGCGGCGTTCATCGCCCAGAGTATGGGTTCGTGCTTTTCGCCGAGTATCGGCTTGTTGGGTTCGGTCTGAGATCGACTGAGAATCCCATCCCACTTCATCAAGTAGCTAATAATGGTTGGAGCAGCAGGTATTTTCTCAGCGATTGAAGTAATTGTCAGGTTAGTGCTCGAAGGCTTTGCCTTATATCCGACCAGGTCGGCGTTTGAAATACCCGGAGTCAGCCAAACCATCGCCGCTAATGCCCAAATTGCAAAACTTCTGTTTGCCATTCTGCCATCCTCAAAAAAACTTTCAGTATATCGAACGCCCTATACACAGAGGCACTGCCATAAAAAAACGAAAAGACCGGCCTTTGTTGTCCCATCAGGTTGAAGGTATTTGAGAAACACAATAATGATAATCTCCCATGGATACAAAAGTCAAGGATAATTGGCCTCAAATATTGCTTATAACTTGTGTATGGACAAGAATTAGGGTTGCGGTGTTATTTATAGAAGCATCGAAAAAAAAGCCCCTGCTCCACGGAGGAGAGGGATGATTGAAACAGGGGCTTACTTTGTAGTGTATTCAATACACTATACCGCCTCCTTCCTTGGAGAACTAATCGGTACAAACTATAATTAGGTGCCACTGTTGATGCCGAGTGTAACGTTTTTTTTCTAAATTTTATCAGGGAGCTGGTCCATTCAAGGCCGGTGTGCGGATTAAAAGTTATCATTATCCCCGACGAAGTATTCGGTGTATGTAAAAAAGAAGATATTTTCTTCTTTTCTGAGCAACGACTGTATCTTACATAACGGAAGGCTCAGGATGACATTTTAACTTTCCAAGAAAATCTGAAAAAAATTTATTTTTTAGTTGACATTGCATAGTTTGCATTACATAATATGCAAAGCTAAACAGAAGATGTTTATGTTAAATCTTTGAAATCATAATCTTTAAGGGAGATTGCAATGAAGTTTGAAAGTCAGTTGTTAAAAGGTGTAGCCCCGGTTGTTGTGCTGGAGATACTTTCCGGTGGCCAGATGTACGGCTACGAACTAAGCCAGGCGATAGAACAGCGGAGCGGCGAGATTTTGACGCTCGGCAAAGGGACGCTTTACCCGCTGCTTTACAATCTCGAGGCGAAGAAACTGGTCAAGGGCAAGTGGGAAACAGCCGGAACCGGCCGAAACAGACGATACTACTCAATCACCAGCAACGGCAAGGATGAACTGGCAAAGCAAAAGGC
>CAZHBL010000911.1:0-2043 GCA_964530105.1 uncultured Pirellulales bacterium
TAATCCGTGTGGCCGGTAAAGAACTTAAAGCACACCGCGGCGATAACAAAAACCAGCCCGGTCGCATTCTGCGGCCTGACAAACAACTTCCAGCTATCAATAAATACCGCACGATAAAAACCGGGCTCCGGCTCGGCTTTTTCTGCGGGCAGCTCGACTTTTTTGGGCGTTCCCTTGTTCTCGGATGGGATGATGAAGCGTTGCCCGCAGGAAGTGCATCGCGCCTGCTTACCGCTGTATTTGCCGGCAAAGGCAATCAACTCATCACAGTTTGGGCAGTTGAAACGGATCGTCATAACAAGTTACTTTATAGACAATATCCCCCGCTCGACCATCCTTCTTGTCAACGCCGGAATATGCTTGCGAAGCCGCGCTCGCGTGTATGGGTCCAGATATTGGAGAATAAGCCCCAGGCTTTGCGGCGAGAATATCCTCCCGCCATTTTCCTGATTAAAAAGCGCCATCCGGTCAATGATCGCATCAAGACGAGCCGTTTGCTCCCGTGCCGACAGACTCTCAAACTCGTCTATTCGCTGACTGACCATCGGCCCAATTACCGGCAGCACGTTCTCCATCAGCTTCTGGCGCTGTGACTGGGGAATTTTTGGATTGTAAAGCAGCGTCAGCATCGGCGTCTCGCTGTAAGACTGGCGAATCTCCTCGATATACTGCCGTTTATCCGCCATGTCCATCTTGACGAACTCTTCCGATGCAAGGTATTCGACGGTCTTCTCCGGAGAATTCACATCGAACACAGGTGGCCTCGAACCAAATCGCCCCCATAGGCCAAGGCCGCAGATAACCGCAATCGGCACTGCGGAGCAAAAAGCGATAACAGCCTTCCTTTTACCTGTCATATTCCCGTCTCCAGAAGATCGCCCACATGCCCGTCGCCGAAAAGGAAGTTAATAGCGCCTCGCTGGCCACGTCGATTATGGAAAGGCCCGAAATCGAACAGCACCGGAACATTAGCTTCGCCCCAATTCTTACCCATAAAAGTATCGTCGACTCGCTTGCCGCGCACAAAGTGCGGATATTCGTAGCTGCTGCCTTCGGTCTCGAAGTAGTTCTCCTGCCGGTCTGCCGGGCAACGCATGGCTTCTTTGTTCTTCAAATAAGGCAGCAGAACATCCGTTATGCAAGGCAGGTTCGGCTCTTCCGAAGGAAGCTGGGCCGCGACCGGCATCGTTTCATCGTTGTCATTTACATACATCCGCAACGCCATACCTATCCCGCGCAACTGGCTCCGGCAGGCTGTCCGGCGTGCAAAAACCCTCGCCTTGCCCAGGACCGGCGTTAAAATCGAAATCAGAAGAGCAATAATCGATATTACAACCAACAGCTCAGCGAGCGTGAATCCGCCCCTGTCCTTCTTAAACCATCTAAAAATATTTAAACTAACATTAGCCATATTCAATCAGCCACACATTACCCGCTGAACGACGGCTCGTCAAGCTCACTTAGTCGGCAAGACCTTCGAACCGTTCACCACGGCAGCAGGCAGCTATAGTGGCGGAAGAACAATCCGATTGAGCGCATCGCAACCAGAGCAATAACCTGCACGGCGAGATTCAGCAGCAAATGACCCGTCTCCGCGACAGCAGACCGGCCCGAATACTGACTTGCGTGCATCTGAAGCACAGCGGCGGCGCCGAGCAGCACAGCCGTCACAAGATAAGGCTTAAATGCCCTGAATATCGGTATCAGAAAATAATCCGGCCTTAGCATTGTCAGGTCTTTACCGACCGCAGCGGTCAAGATAGCTACAGGAAAAAGAAACAATCCGGCAAGCATAAGAGCATAAAGAAGCACGGGCCATTCGGTATTCATCCTACTCGATATTAAAGCCGCAACCAGGTACGGCAGCTCCACCACCAGCAGCATAATAATAAATATATATATGGATTTAGCAATGCGCCAGAGTAAACCGTAGAATCCTCCCACAATCACATCCGGCAGCTTTTCCTGCTCGAAAGCGGTGGAGTAGATTATCTCCATGTAATACCAGAACAGAAATCCCCATACCGATACATGCAGAATCCA
>CAZHBL010000912.1:0-2042 GCA_964530105.1 uncultured Pirellulales bacterium
AGTAGCACTGGCCGCCCACCAGCTCGCCGATCTGGCCGTCGTGGATGCGCTTCATTAATTCCACGCGGTTGAACTCATGCCGTCGCTGAGTGCCGCAGACGATGGCCAGGCCTTTTTCTTTGGCGAGTTTGGAAGCTTCCATAATCTGACGGCAGCCGGCGACATCGGTCGCTACGGGCTTTTCGGTAAAGACGTGCTTACCGGCCTTGATCGCGGCCATCAACTGCCGGCTGCGAAACGCCGGGGCTGTAGCCATCAACAAAAGGTCTGCCTCGCACTGAGCTATTTTCTCGTGGCAGTCAAAGCCCCAGAACAGGTGGTCGTCGTCGATCTTCACACGATCCTTGAACTTGTCGTCTCTTAAGAGTCTGTCGCGGGTACTACGAACCTGGCTCTCGAACAAGTCGGCCAGTGCGATGACTTCGATGCCCGGATCGGCCTGCATGTTCTGGCGCAGGGCGCCATTGCCGCGTCCGCCGCAACCGAGCAGTCCGACTTTAATCTTGCCCGAGCCTTGCGCGTGAACCACATGCGACACCGAGCCGGCCAGCACTGCAGCGCCGGCGGCTGCAATCTTTTTCGGTTTACTTTTATCTTTATCTGACGCTGTCATATTAAAATTCTCCTTTGTTCGTTTTCTTTGAGCTATTCTGTCAACCGTTTAACAATCGATTAGCCGCGTCTTCTTCGTGCGCCCTGTACCAGGCCGGGCAGCTCATACTTACCCGGTATCGCAAATGGCGGCACGGGTTTGGAATCGCTCAGCTTCAGGTCGTCAGGCGGCAGCAAATCAAGCGTGCATCTGTTCATAAACCACGACCGATTGAACTGCTGCCGTGAATAAGCCGACTCCCGGCCCATGATCGCGCAGAGCGTGCTCTCAGCGATTCGCTGGCCTTCGTTGAGCGGCTCGCCGCTTCGTATGCTTTTTATGAGATCGGTGTGCTCGACCACGTACGGATTGGGATTCGGTCCCTCGTAGCGCCATGGATTCTCGCCATCAATGGCGCCGCAGCAATCGCTGCTGCCCTTGGTACCGACCACACGTTCGCTGACGTTGTCCGTGGTGCCCTTGATCTGCCGGCACATGCTGATGGTCCGTACATCGTTGGGATAGAAGAATTCGACGCCGAAATGATCGAAGATGTTGCCGTACTCCGGGCCGGTGCGGTACTGCCGGCCGCCAAGGCCGTGAACCTGCTCGGGCAGGTTATTGAACGCCCAGTTAATCACGTCGATATTGTGTACGTGCTGTTCGCATATATGGTCGCCCGATAGCCACGTGAAGTACAGCCAGTTGCGAATCTGCCACTCGATGTCACTTTGATTGGGCTGGCGCCGGTTGACCCAAAGCTCACCCATGTTCCAGTAGCACTGTGCCGAGACGATATCTCCGATCGCGCCATCGTGGATCCTTTTCATGGTCTCGACGTATTTCGGCTCGTGCCGCCGTTGCGTGCCCGCGACCACGGCCAGGCCTTTTTCCTTGGCCTTCTGTGAGACCTCGATTATCATCTTAATCCCCGCCGGGCAGGTCGCTACTGGCTTTTCCATGAAGACGTTCTTGCCGCTATCGATAGCCGCGGCGAACTGCTTCGGTCTGAAGCCGGGCGGTGTCGCTAAGATGACCAGATTCACATCGTCAAGCGCCAGCACTTTCTTGTACGCATCCAGGCCTACAAAACAGCGGTTGTTCGGGACTTTGAACTCTTTCTTCAAACCCTGAAGGCGATCGCCAAACGCATCGGCCAGGGCGACAATTTCCACGCCCTTTGAAGAATTCATGCAGTCGTGCGTTGCGCCGGAGCCTCTGCCGCCGCAACCGATCACGCCGACGCGGATCGTATCGCTGCCTCTTGCTTCGGCCAAAGGAACGACTGCGCCGGTCAATGCCAGCGTTCCGGCCGCCAATGCCGAACTCTTTAAGAGTTCTCGTCGTGTTAATTTTTGTTTTTTCACCATGTTTGTTTCTCCAAAATTGAGTGCCTAAAATTAAGAGTGACTAAAGTGCCTAAAGTTAAGAGTGCCTAAAGTTGGAAAGA
>CAZHBL010000913.1:0-2040 GCA_964530105.1 uncultured Pirellulales bacterium
AGGGAAGATTCGGATGATCCAAACAGCTTTCTTGGCTATCTTGCCTGCGATGAGTTCTCAATGTTAAAGCCAATTACCGAATGGATAAAGTCGGAAGAGCGACCGTTCCTTTTGACGGTTTTATGCTCTGTCACACACGATCCGTATGAAATTCCGGAGTGGTTCGGTACGCCGGCCAAGGAGCCGCTGGAACGCTACCAACAGGCAATATCTTATACCGACAAATTTCTGGCTGCGCTGGATGTGGAGCTTGGCAATCTTGGTATCACGGACAATACAATATTTTGTATTATAGGTGACCATGGCGAAGCGTTCGGCGAGCATGGCCTGCTTGGACACGAGCGCATAGCTTTCGAGGAGGTCCTCCGAATCCCGTTTTGTTTGCGAGCACCGTTTTTGGCTGAGACCGGAGTAAAGATTACCAAACCTGTCAGCTCTATCGATTTAACACCGACATTGCTTGGTATTTTAGGCTTCGAGACGGAATCTGTCGGTTTTGATGGCGTGGATGTGCTCAAGCCGGAAGCGGAGTATCGTAGAGTGTACTTCTCCGGCTGGATGCAGGAGGGGCCTACTGGTTTTATGGAGGGTGATCGCAAGTTTATATATAATCCGACGAATAAAACGACCTGCATCTACAATCTCAGCGTCGATCCGCAAGAACTAAAAAGGATTGAGTTGCCGCAGCAAAGGGCTACTAAAATTTCCGGTGAGATTGTAAAATGGCGAAAAAGCACAGTTTTTCGGATTGACCAACAACGGACTGGCACAAAAGAACTCTTTGATAACTGGATCTGCCGCTGGTCAGACCGTGTTTCTTCTACAAAGCGCAGTAAGAAATAGCGCAGGCAACTTGTGCCTCGATGGTCTGTAACATGCTTTTTTGTTCATATTATTCCCCATCGCGTTGATATTTGTCAACGCAAGACTAATTTATTTCCTATTAGGCTATAGCCTGCAAAACAATGTGTGCATATGGGACATTTGGGCATATTGAGTGTTTCATAATATCAACATACTATTAAAATACTAAACTTTCTATCATTATGACAGAAGCGATAGAGATAATCGTAAATATCTTTTATGTAGGAAGTTAGGCAGGATTTACGGACAATTTTCATAATAAAGCACATCTATTGGCATAATGTTTGCACATTTTTCTTGTTTGCCTTTATCTGAGGCAGCAATATTGGGCGGACGGCCTAAACATGTTTCGGAGGAGGATGTGTCCGCCCGATTTTTTAGAATCTTAAAAATCGGTTTGCCGGTTTTGTGAGTTGCACTCTTTTATCTGTGGAGTCGTCCTGGAGGAGGAACGGCTCCAGTTTTATGCGCGATCTTCCACGCCAGCGGCATAAAAGGAATTTTTTATCAAGTTTTTGGAGATTTTCTAATGCTATCGTTAGCAGTTGCCATAAACCCTATAATAAGTTGGCTAAGTCTGGAAAAAAACGTTATAAATAACAAAAATTAATTGATTTGGATTTGGTAATATAGTAAAATTATAGCTGTATCAACTCATAAAAGGAAGGCTTTTTGGCCCACAACATTAGAAAATATAATATACGAATTGATTGGTTTGCTGAAATAAACATTTGATGAAACAATACTCGACGAGAGAACGATACATAGTAAATATACAAAGGCAGAATAATTAACAGAACTGAAGTTCGTTTTAGCGCATCGTATAAACGTATTAGGTATTTCAAAGATTATAAAATAATCTTCGCATGATTGAAAAAAAGAAAGTAAGATTTTACCGGACACTTAAAATACAGTTAGAAATAAACTTAGCGATAAAATAGTGAAAGGGTGTTGCTATGAATAAGCACAAAAGAGGCTTTACGTTAATTGAGCTTCTGGTGGTGATCGCCATAATAGCGATATTAATGGCAATATTGATGCCGGCACTGCAGCGGGTTAAAAAGCAAGCAAGAGCGATCATTTGTAGAAACAACCTGAAACAGTACGGCCTGGGGTCGAAGATGTACTTAGGCGATTGGGACGGCAATTTCCCTTATTCATTCACCTGGCTATACA
>CAZHBL010000914.1:0-2039 GCA_964530105.1 uncultured Pirellulales bacterium
TTTTTTCCATTATACTCCTCCTTAAATAATTCAAACACCTTCCTATTGGACTCTGCGTGATCAAACAAATACCGGATTATACCGAAAAACCGCTCCGGGGTGTTGAAAGCCAACGCAACCCCGAGTCTTGAATATATTATACTTTAATTGCCTCCGGCCTGCGAGCATTTTTTCAGGAAATTTCAACAGGGATAACTGCTTCGATCAATCCCAACGAATCGCAGCTACATAACATTCTGTGATAATAGAACTTACCTCAATCCGGCATGAGTTGGAAATTGGGCGATTGAGGAATCCAGAGTATTTGTCGATCTCGAATTACCTTCTCGTGAACCGGTCGAAGACCGTGATGACGGGCAGGGCATTGCCTTCATTATCGAACATACCGCGGCGTCCAAGGCCGCCGGCAACGGCGGGCTCCCACCAGAAGATGCCCTTGCCCCTGTTGCCAGGTGTGCTCAGGACCAGCCTATGTACCTCGTCGAGGAACTGCCGCTGCCCTTCGGGCGTCTCTGGGAATGGTGCCGGTTTGTCCTTATATTCAGCGGGCCTCCAATTGTACGCAACTTCCACCAGGATGATGTCCTTCTGGTACTCGTTAGCCATGAAAATAAGGTTCTCTCTAAGGTCGAGCAGCGAGCCGTGCCACCATGGATAATAGGACTGCCCGATGACGTCGTAATCGACGCCGTACGAATTCCACTTATCGAAGAATGCTTTTGTACGTTTTTTGTCGCCGCCCCGGTCGATATGAACCATGATTCGTGGACGCTGGGCGTCACCCAGGCCGGCATCGACACCGTTAATACCAGCCTCCATCAGTTCGGTGAAATTGTCCCAATTATCCGGCAGCTTGCCGTCCGGCCAGAGCATGCCGTTGATGATTTCGTTGCCGGGCTGAACCATATCCGGCAGTACGCCGGCTTCACGAAAGGCGATGATTGTATCCCGTGTGTATTCGAACACCGCCTGCACCAGCTCGGCGTGTGACTTACCCTCCCATGCCTTTGGAATATATTGTTTGCCAGGATCGGCCCACGTGTCGGAGTAGTGATAATTCAGCAGAAATTTGAAGCCGAGTTTCTTCGCTTCTTTAGCCAGAGCGATGGTGTAATCGAGGTCGTTCGGCAAACGCGTGGGCGTGTGGAACAACCTCAGGCGGATCCAGTTATAGCCGTGGTCCCTGAAGATTTGAAGCCCCGGTTTCGTCTCACCATTGTCCTTGAATACGGTGCCCCGCTCCTCAGCCTGCTTCAGGAAGGAAAGGTCGGCGCCGATTGCGTAATCGTCAGCGTACATCGGTTCGGGAGTCCAGAAGCCGGCCGCAAGTAAAAATACGAGAAACAGCAAAGTCTTTTGTGCTCCATTCTCCTGTTTCATGGTGTGGCAACTCCTTTCCTTGTTCAAAAAAACCTGCCTGAACAACTCATTTCGGTCCATTGTACTGAGCGTAGATTTTGTTGCAACAGGTTTATTCCTGCGTCTATTGGATGAAATAAAGATAACCTTGTTTTTTTAATTGACTTGTGGCCGGAAAATCGGTTAATATTCATGTGTTATTTTCAGCACTTTATTTTTACAATAAGGCAGGGTATGACCATGCATAAACGACAAGGATTCACGTTGATAGAGCTGTTGGTGGTGATTGCCATTATTGCGTTATTGATGGCGATATTGATGCCGGCGCTTCAAAAAGTCAAAGAGCAGGGCAGGAAAATTGTCTGCTCCAACAACCAAAAACAAATCGGTATCAGTTTGAATATGTACGGCTCGGATTACGACAACAAGCTGCCCCTCAACCAGGGAGGAAACTGGTTGTGGGATATCGCTTACAGCACGACCGATTATATTATGGATACCGGCGGCGACAGACGCACGTTTTATTGCCCCGCAGACCCGACAAAAAAACCCGAAATGGCGATTTTCTGGCAGTACAGCCAGAATCCTGATATTGGAACCGATTCCGACTGGGTAGTAGAGCCAAAAACCGGACGGGGCGGTCTCTACCGGGTTACCAGCTATTTCTGGATGATGGACAC
>CAZHBL010000915.1:0-2038 GCA_964530105.1 uncultured Pirellulales bacterium
GTAAAAAAGACTCAGAATAAAACCAAGAATGAAGAAAAGTAAAAACAAACCCGAAAAACGGGAAACCGCAAGAATTATGGTTCTTATGTACGTTAACGTTATTACATCGTGTTTTGTCCGGATACCGGATGTTGCAATTAAAAGTAGTATAAAGGCTGTTAGAAATAAAGACAGTTCGTCATAATGAGGGATGAGCCAGCCTGCTTTTTCACCATAGAGAGTCACGGAATCGAAAGCGGGCGGTTTGTCATCTTGATAGCCTGGTAGGTAAGCGGCAGCTTCGCCGGATAATATATCCTTGCTTCTGTCAGGATCCGAAGAAGTGTTATCCCGATGGGAATCTAACTTATAGCCTCCTATCCCCGGTCGTCCTTTCAATGTCCAGGGAATTCTCAATGTATGAGAGCATTTTGGGCATTTGCCCTGCTTGCCGGATGTGCCGTCACGGGCCAGGATTCTTTGACCGCAATAGATGCACATGAATCTTATCATAACTGAAATCCCTCGAAGTCAGGGCGATTGAGACCTGTGCCCAACTAAATAAAGAATACCTGTCTTCAGTGTCTATGTCAATAATCAAAAAAGACGATATCTTCGGGGATAGCTACGACGTCACGGTGTTTCGGGCCGAGAAGCTTTTTGATTTCCGTGCTGTGCTTTCCCGCCAGCGTTTTGAGCTGGGTGCTTCCGATACTTGTGACGGCCTTTGCGTTATCGTTCAGCATCACAACGGCGCCGGGCTCGAATGCGCCTTTTACGGAAACCACCCCGCTCGGCAGCAGGCTCTTGCGTGCCCGGACCGCTCGCATCGCGCCTTCGTCGATCACAATTGTACCTGCCGGACTGCTGTTGAGAATCCACCTCGAACGGTTGGAGAGCTTGCGTTTCGGCATGAAGATGGTGCCGATTTCTTCGCCGGCAATGATCCGGCCGATGACGTCTTTCAACCGCCCGTTCGCCAGGACGATTCGGCAGCCTGCGTTGGAGGCGATTTTCGCCGCCTCGATTTTCGTCTTCATCCCGCCCGTACTGTGCCGGCTGCCCTTGCCGCCCGCGTTACGAATAATCTCGTCGGTGATTTCGAAAACAGTTGTGATCGGTTTTGCGTCTGCGGAGACCTGCGGATTTTTGTCGTAAAGCGCGTCGATATCACTGAGCATAATCAGAAGGTCGGCGTCTATCTTGCTGGCGACCAGCGCGCTGAGCTTGTCGTTATCGCCGAAGGCCGAGCCGATTTCGTCCGTGCTGACGCTGTCGTTCTCGTTGAGAATCGGCACGACGGACAGCTTCAGCAGCGTCTCAATCGAATGGCGAAGGTTCAGGTATGTTTTCCTGTTGTCGAGCACCTCGGCGGTCAGCAGTACCTGTGCGACGGTCACGCCGTAACGCAGAAACGATTTGCGGTACTCGGCCATCAGCAACGGCTGGCCGATGGCTGCACAGGCCTGCCGCATCTTGATGTCTTTCGCCCTATCGGCGTCGAGTTGGCCGAGCCCCATCCCGATAGCACCGGAGCTGATAATAACAACCTGCCGGCCGGCCTTGAGCAGAGAATTCACCTGCCCGGCCACCCGGCGAACGTAAGCTGCATCTACAGAATCGTTCTTTGTCAGAATATGAGTGCCGATCTTTACAACTATTCGCTTTGCTTTGCTAAAGTCTCGCATCGTTTAGTCGTTAGTATTTAGTAGTTGGTATTTAGTTTTTTTATAAGACTCATTGTCATCTTACTGATTTCTTCAATTTCGTTCAACAGAGTATCTGCTTTGATCTTTTCAACATACTTCAAACGCGATGCAATAATAATTTGTGTCGCCAGTTCTGCACAGCTACCGAGAGAGATATACAAAAAGTTTCTGTATTCTCTATTGTGAAGCCTTGCAAATCCTTCGGCAATATTAGAAGGTATAGATACTGCTGAACGTCTCAACTGGGACTGTAATCCATACATTTCTTCCTTTGGAAAGCTCCTGCTGACCGTGTAGACTTCTTCAACCAGATGAATACCCTTTTGCCATATCTTCAAGTCCTTGAAACT
>CAZHBL010000916.1:0-2038 GCA_964530105.1 uncultured Pirellulales bacterium
AAAAGAGTAGAAAACGACGAAAATTTGAGCTTAATTTGAAAAAACAAACCCAATTCAAAGCCAATTTCAGTTAGCCCTCAGTTTTATCTGGGGATTGAAGACTGGGTTGAAAAAACAAAGCCAATTTGCAGCAGCACATCTTGCCGCAAAGCCTTTAATGAAAGAAGATTATAACAATAATCCAGCCTGCGGCGACGAAGAAAACAAACCCATTCAAAGCCAATCTGACGCTCACATGCCGACCGAAGGAGCGGGAAAAAGAGAGAAATAGCTCGCAGTGGCTAATTCATTGACCGGTTGAAGCTAAGAATTGATTCAGACTTAAGCGCAGCAATCAAGAAATCGTGCCGCGGGCTTATCGTCGATACATGTTGTTGTAACGACCAGGCGATGAGTATAGGTGGAAGTGCCGATATCGCTGATTTTAGAGTATTGCATATTTGAATTGCAACTCTGGCGCAATCGATCATCGTCTGAGCCAAGTGGAACGGATTTAATAATTTTACAGGAAATTTTCTTTCTCATCTCATCACCCCAACGAGAACTATTGTAGCAAATTCACGAGGCCAAATCAAGGGAAATCTCGCCGGCCGGGGCGGCAGGCCGGAGAAGAGTTTTGCTATGGTTGATAATATTTGCGATGAGAAGATTTTATGGGACGAGAGGCGAATTTTTTATGGATAACTATCGAATCTATCGTATAGAATGTTTTGCGTAAGTCGGTAAGGAATATACTGATGCAGATTATCGCGAAGTGCCCGGAATGTTGTAAAACCTGGCTGCTGGACGGCAGCCTCGCAGACCGGAGAATTCGGTGCCGGGAGTGCGGCAAACTTTTCAAAGTGCCGAAGCCGGATGAGGTGCCGAAGGCGGCCGAGGTGATAGAGCGGGCCAAAGGCACTATTTACGTGGACGAATCCGGCAAGACCTACGGCTGAGGACCCGGTTTGGGATTGGGAGAACTCTTGGGTTGAGCGATACCAAGGGCGGTCTCGATCCTCGTTATTCTTGCTGACAGTTCCGTCAATCGGCCGTCGATGGAATCCAGCGTTGTGACAACGTATTTGAGGTCCGTGCCGACCGTGGATTGATTCTGTTCCGTCAGGTCCATGTAGCGTTCCATCAAACGCTCGTAGGAGTCCATTACGCGGGTGAGATCTGTTTTGTATTCGGGTATCGTCAGGTTAGGATGGATTTCGTAAGTTTTCTGGCCGCCCTGAATCGACGCCGACAGCCAGACCAGGACCGAGCAGGCAATAATGACCACTAAGATTGCTAATGTGTTTCTGTTTGTTTTCATATGATTGTCTCCAATTGACTATGTTAAGTTTATCGGCAGAAAGAAGGCCGAGTATCAGAGGTCGAGGAAAAACTTCCTTCGATGGCGATAAGAAAGTCGCAAACGGGCAGGTTTTGCGAATTAAATATGGTTCCGATAAATTGCTATATCGAAGAGTGCTTTGAGGGCTGTTTAGCAGAATCTGCGCTACGGGTCCAACGTTTCAAGGATTTCTTTTAAAGAAAGCTCCGCGCAGCAGATAACGGTATCGGCTGCTCCGTAGTATATTCTGATGTTGTCACCTTCGCACAGCAGCCCGCAACTGAAGACCACGTTTCCGAAGAAGCCTTCACATTCGTAGCCAACCTGCGGTTCGAGAATCGGCTTGTTTGCTCTTGCAATGATCTTCCATGGCTCGGAGCTATCCAGCAGTACCGCCCCGAGACAGTAGCGATTGTTTCGGTCGACTCCGTGGTATATTTCGAGCCAGCCCCGGTCGGTTTTGAAAGGTGCGGTTCCGGCACCTATTTTCGCTTCATCCCAGTGACCCGGGCGAGGCCCCATCAGGCAGCGGTGGTTTCCCCAGCAGTGCAGGTCGGGCGATTCTGCGATCCAGATATCCTGCTTCTTGAAGAGGGGGGAGACGGGCCTGTGCAGGGCGTAAAATTTGCCTTCGACTTTTCCAGGAAAAAGCACGGCATCCTTATTTTCCGGGCAGAAGATGACGCCGTGACGCTGGAAAGAGATGAAATCCTTCGT
>CAZHBL010000917.1:0-2035 GCA_964530105.1 uncultured Pirellulales bacterium
CCAGCATTTTTTTGGTACCGACACTTTTTTCAGCTCTCAGGTCCGCCATTTGTCCTGCGATCATCCCAGTAGCCCCGGCGTCCTGAGCTAATTGACTGATGAGTCTTACGGCGACGGCCGGCTGATCGATTCCTTCTGCCAGGATCTCGAACGCAAGCGTCAAAAGAGCATCGCCCGTCAGGATCGCCGTGGCCTCGTCGAAAGCCTTATGGCACGTCGGCTGGCCCCGCCTCAGATCGTCATCATCCATCGCCGGCAAATCATCATGGATGAGCGAATACGTATGCACCATTTCAATTGCACACGAGGCGATTTCGGCATAGCTATTCACCTGGCCGCCGATAAGCTCGCTGCACCAGAGAACCAGCACCGACCGGATTCGTTTGCCAGGGGCGCCAAGCGTGTATTTGAGCGCTTCTTTCAATTCGGCGTTTATTTGACGGGAATCCAATATTCGCTGCAGAGAATAATTCACCGACTGTGCTTTCCTGCGTACTCGAGTATTGAAATCCGTTGTTGAAATACTATTTGTCATATTCGATTCGGCCCCAACTGCTCACCCTTGACAACCAGCCGTTGATCATCGATTATTGAAGAATCATAGTAAACAATACGGAGTAAATAGTAAACAGCAAAATGATTCTTATTATTGGTGTTACTGCATCCGGCAAAGGTCAGCTTGCTTTCGATTTGGCCGAACATCTCGGTGCTGAAATCATCAGTATCGACTCGATGAAGGTCTATCGTCAAATGGACATAGGCACGGCCAAGCCGCCCAAAGAAGCCCGGCAACGTGTCAAATATCACTTAATCGATATAGTTGAGCCGAGCGATTCCTTCAGCGTGGGGGCATTTATCGACGCCGCTTCGGATGCTATGGAGCAGATAAACAGCCGAAATAGAAAAATCGTCGCGGTCGGCGGAACCGCCCTGTACATTAAGTCTCTGCTTTACGGTCTTTTCGATGGTGCCGGAACCGATGAGAATATCCGGGCCGATTTGCGGGCACGGGCCGAAGCCGAGAGCCTGGCGGAACTGCATCGCGAGTTAACGAAAATCGATCCTGACGCCGCCGAGCGAATCAATCCCAACGATGCCAGGCGAATCGTTCGGGCCCTGGAGGTTTATCAGCTTACGGGCAAACCCATATCGAGCTTCCAGAAGCAGTGGGAGCAGCGTAAAATGAAGCAAAACTGGACGATTATCGGCCTGCGGAGGGAAAAAGCCGATGCAAGCAGCCGAATAAACAAAAGGGTGAAAAAGATGATCAATGCCGGCCTTGTCGATGAAGTCAAATCACTGCTGGACGATGAAAAACCCATGGGCAAACAGGCCCGTTGCGCAATAGGCTATGCAGAGATAATAGAACATCTAAGCGGACAGACGAATCTGGAAGATGCTACCGAACTGATAAAGATAAACAGCCGTCGATTGGCCAAAGGCCAGCGGACCTGGTTCAAAACCTTCCAAAACGTACACTGGCTCGATATTGCCGAAGATGAAACACCGGAACAAATCCTCGACCGAACAGAGAAACTGCTGGGCGACATTATCGCTTAGACGACCTGCAACTGTCGCTGGGCCCGCAGGACAATAGCGGTATCGCCGAGAACAAGCTGCTTTATCAAACTGGACGGGACCAACATCATTCCCACATTGAAAACTTTTTCTTCAACCATCGCCGCGATCATCCGTGCCGTTTGTCGGCAAACACCGTACCCGGCGATCAGGTCCGTAACGATTCTGGATTTGTCCCACCTGGATCTGTCGGTTGCCTCCCCGGCCCCTGTAAGAAACTCAGCATCGGTCAGATCCTGAACATCGATAGAGATAACTTCGATTCTGGAACGCTTAAGCTTACGCGCGAAATAATGATCGCTCAGCGCCACGGCGGCGTCTTCATAACCGGTAGCCGCCAGAACCACCTTAATCATGGAAAAAATATCACCACTGGTGACGGTGCGGCGGTTGTATTGATTATACAGAAAAAACGTCACCACCTCGGCAAACTGTTCCGCAATATCTATATTTGCCT
>CAZHBL010000918.1:0-2033 GCA_964530105.1 uncultured Pirellulales bacterium
TTCGCGCAGTCGCCCGGCGTCGAAGCCGACTACATGAGCGCCGAAGAACCGGCCCAGCTTGTACTGTTCAGCGACGGGCAAATCCGCGACCTGGACCAATTAGTGGTCGGTTCCGATGAGTTGACCTTTCACTGTACGGGCCAATCGCAGCAGAACGTTGCCGTAATAGCCATGCAGGCGCGAAGGTCCTACGAAAATCCCGAAGAGGTAAATGTTTTCGCCACCCTGGCCAATTACGGTACTACGCCGATAACCTGTGATGTGCAGCTTAGTATCAATGACAATGTGCGTACTGTCAGGTCGGTGACAATACCCCCTCGAATACTTGAGGAGTCGTCGGAAGCCGTCCGGCCCGGCAAGTTAGCGGTTGATTTTTCACTGTCGTATGCCGAGGGCGGAGTACTTGAAGTAAGGAAGTTGCAGGGTTCCGACGAATCGGGGCCCCAACCGGACAGCCTTAGCTGTGATGACGCCGCATGGGCCATTCTGTCGCCCCCGAAGAAACTGTCGGTCCTGCTCGTAACCAGTGGAAACAAGGTGCTCGAATCGGCGTTGCAGGCTTGCCCGCTGGCTAATCTCGAACTTCAAAGCCCGGCACAATTCGATGCAACGGACCAAAATGATCTGAGTGTCGAACAACGCTATGATATGATTGTGCTTGATAATCACGTGCCCGCGGCGCTGCCTAAGTGCCGCTATCTCGTTTTCGGTCGACCGCCTGATGGTATCGATGTATCGGCCCCTGAAGAGCTTGAAAACCAGGTCATTGTGGACTGGAGAACAAAGCACCCGGTTCTGAAATATGTCGATCTAACGAACCTTTTTGTCGCAAAATGTCACAGGATGATATTGCCTCGTGACGCGGATGTTCTGGCCGAGTTCAATGAGACGCCGGCCCTTGCCCTTGTGCGTCGAAACGGCAGCGAGTTCCTGCTGGCCGGATTCGACGTGCTCCAAAGCAACTGGCCGTTCGAACCTGGTTTCGTTCTTTTCTGCTATAACGCCGCCGGCTTTCTGGGCATGCAGCTCGCAGGCGGTCAGCAGATGAACTTAAAGGTCGGCGAGCCGATTGTTGTCGAAGGTCTCGACGGTCAAATGACAGCTCAAATCGACGGGCCTGACTTTTCCGGCACAGAAATCAGGTCCAGCACTTCCGGCTCTCTACGCTTCCCGGGGACCGGCAGGGCCGGCACGTATCGCCTTAGCATCGGTGAGCAGCCGGCCAGGTTCTTTGCCGTCAACCTGCTCGATCCGAAGGAAAGCAATATTGAACCGCAGCGTACGATTATCCTTTCGGGCCAGCCGGTACAGGCCGAGGAGAGTGACCTTAGTCGGGCCAATCTTTCGCTATGGCCGTTTCTCGTAGGTCTGGCTTTAGTCCTTGTGTGTCTGGAGTGGATTATATATAATCACAAGGTTCGAATTTAGCATATAAACTTAGCATTCAGCGAGGGTTACAAATGTTACGCGTTTGGCTTGTTTTATTAACGTTTCCGGTCCTGGTCATCGCGGCTGCCGAAGAAGTAGATGAAGATCCGTTCAACGTCGATTTTTTCTGCGGCTGGGGCGGTTACTATCGCCCGATGGAGTGGACGCCGGTGGAAATCGGAATAAGCAGCACTCTTACCGAACCTTTTGCCGGTATTATAACCGTCTCCGCCCAGCAGGACGGCTTAAATACGATGAACGTAAATTACGAGTTTGTGCTGACTCCGGATATACCATTGCATTTACCGCTGGTCACCAAGTTCGCATTTACCGCCGACAAGTGCAGAGTGAGACTTTCCGACAAAGAACGCGGGCGAACACAATGGAATCAGGACTACGAGCTTTGGGGCATGGAGACGGAAAGCCGTTTTATAACGGTCGTCAACGAGAATGATCTGCTAATCGGGCTTGTGGGCAACAGGAAATTCGGCCTGTTGCGGCTGCCAAAACAATCGAAATGTCTTTCTCACAGAGGGCAGGGCGAGGTATACGTGGGAGATAAGCTGCCGCGAATGGTCCCCTGGGACTGGACGGGATTCGTCCCT
>CAZHBL010000919.1:0-2026 GCA_964530105.1 uncultured Pirellulales bacterium
GTGACACCAAATAATTCAATGCCAGCAGGTCGTCACGAACCATCATCCCCCACAGCGTTCGCCCCTGCCAGAGAAACATTTTGAATAGTGACTCCTCTGTCCGGCCGCCTTCTTCCTTTTTTCCCGCCGGGCCCTGGAACCGCCGCTCGCCAAAGGCGTAAGCATCGATGCAAAGAACAACGTAGCCCTCCCTCGCCAGCGCCTCGCCGGTGGCGAAATCGAGCGTCTTAAAAGCCTTGCTGATGACCTCCTCTTTGCCCTGCTTGTACTTGCCGCCATGATAGTGATTATACAGAATCGCCGGCCCCCGCCCTTTGCGCCCGGCGGGGATCAGCACGTATCCATACACCGTGTCACCAATGCCGTTATCGAATGTAAATCGCTCCAGTTCATAACCATCTTTCGACAATCTCTTCCGGACAGTCACCTTCGGCGTGAACACCTCCGGTAAATCGCCGAGTAGCCGCCATAGCTTCCTGCGAAGCTCTGTCCTGCGTTTCTCCCATGACTGCACCGACTTCGGCAGCGGCGTCTGGAAAGATTTAAAGCCGCCGTTCAAAACCTCCGGTGGTAAATCCTTCGACATACCTGATGAAATAGACGCTAAAACAATGGGCACTGCCGCAAAATTCATTGTCGTCCTCCTGATTCAATCCCTATGCGGGTTTTTCCTGTTCACAGATTTCATATATGCGGTCGTATGCCTCCGACTGCTCTTCGGGGCTCTGGCAGTAAGTCACCACAATCAGTTTCATCCCCGGCTTCCACAGCTTTCGGACACTCCCGGCGACGGTTTCAGGGCCGCCAACAATCCGGGCGTTGACGACGATGCCGGTATTCGCGAAGGCCTCGGCAAAGGGCACCGGCGGATTAGGCGTTGGGTCCGTGGCGGCTGAAAACGCACCATCGACCATTCGCAGTCCGGCGATCTTTTTCACCATCTCTACCTTATCCGACCAGTTGCCGCAACTATGAAATCCCGAACCGCCGAAAGGTTCTCCCGCATGTTCGACGGCCCCAGAAGCAAATTCAAGATATTGCTGTCCCGAAATCATCAGCGCGTTATCGTCGCTCATCCCCAACCCCTCAAAACACCGGCACGAACTATATCCATGACCGGGCCAAGCCAATGCATTGCCGATACACCTGATCTGCTCGTGGGTGAATTCCACCAGCAGTTCGGCGAGGCGATTCAGCAGCGTCTTGACGGCTTGCGGATCATCCAGCATCTCGATAAATAAGCTGGTCATCTCCACGATGTTGCCGGCGATGTTCAAAGGCGACTGTGTATCAGTCAGTGACATTGGGACACGCCCGCCGGTCTTATCGAGAAAATAGTCAATCATTTCGAGCGTGTGTCTGCCGATGTGAGTCTGCGATACCGGCGCAGGCCTGTAGTCCAGCGCCTCTTTGACCGAGTCAAACATCGGGCGCATGGCCGGGGCTTGCTTTTCTTTCCAGATGTAACCGGCGCCGAAGGCGCTGGCAACGGTGCCGATGCCGTACCAGGGCACGAGAAAGTTGGGAACATCGGCCTTAAACTCCATACTCTTCTTTAGCCCGCCAAGCTGCGATTTCAGGGAAGCTTTCATGTCCCTGCAGCCCCAGGTGAAAACCTCCGCAGTGCGCATCCTCCGCCAGACCAGCACTCCCGAATCCGTCTTCCAAAAGGCCCGGCACCGCTCAAGCAGCGATGCTTCGTAATCTGCGTATGCTTCGAAGTCAAACGCCTCCGACGAGACAGGCTCGACCGGCGTCGCCTGAACATCGGCACTCATCTGATCAAAACTTTCCTCTGTCACCTCAAGACCCCTTGTCCGCTTCGGCGTTCTGTACAGCTTGTTCTATCGTATCGTTTATGGATGTACTCTTATTGATGAACTTTAGTTATTACAGTCTCATTTATCTTCAAGCCCTTAGTCGTATGACTAAGAGCCTGAACGGATTATCCTGCTTATCTGTTTTTGCTTTTGTTATACGTGTGAATGACATTAAATAATTGCATGATCAGCTCGGCCTTATTCTG
>CAZHBL010000920.1:0-2023 GCA_964530105.1 uncultured Pirellulales bacterium
GCGTGCAAATGGTCCGGCGTTCCGACCACTACCCCATCGATATTCTTATCCTCCTTGTCCAGCATCTCGCGAAAATCCTTGTACTTTTTGGCATTGGGGAAGCGTCCGAACGTTCCGCTTGCGTGTCTCCAGTCAACATCGCACAGCGCCACGATATTCTGATCACGGAAGTTATTAATGTCATTACCGCCCTGGCCGCCGATTCCGACGCCGGCGATGTTGAGCTTCTCGCTCGGCGGAGTCTGACCCGTTCCTCCCAGAACGTGCCGTGGAACAACCGTGAACGCCGCTACGGCTGCCGCCGCTCCCATAAAATCACGTCGAGATATCTCGCCGTCAGATACTTCGTTCTGTCTTGTTTTCTTTCCCATTGTAGTGTTCCTCTCTTAATCTTAAATTTATGCCATAGGTATCGTAAATCATTACAGGGTCCAACCCTCGCGATATTCACTCCGGATATATTTGTTTGCCTCAGGCAAATTTGTAACCTTCATATTGGGGCCGTCGTAATATAATTTCAGACCCTTCTCATATAACTGCTGTCCCATACGCAAGGCAACGTTGCCCAACAGGACCACCTCGGTCAGCGGCCCGGCGACGTTGAAATTGGAGCCGGCCGGCTCGCCGCCCTTGCAGGCGTTAATCCACTCCTTGTGGTGCCCGGGCGAACGGGGCAGGACCCTCGGCGGCTTGCCGTACTCCTTGCTCCTCGATTCCGGCAGCAGTCTGTGTCCTAATATCTTGCCCTTCTCACCGATATACAGGTTGTCATCGGGTTCGCCGAAGCGAAGGCCTTCTTCAAGCTCGTCCGGCCGGGCCGGCATCAATCCGCCGTCATACCAGGTCAGCTTGACAGGCGGCATACCTTGCCGGGCAGGAAAATCATAACGAATAATCGATGCTAAAGGCGCCGTTTCGGAATTTACGCCGCTGGAGCAAGCTTCGACGCTCGTTGGATATCCGAGCTTCAAGGCCCGGAAAATCGACACGAACTGATGACAGCCGATATCACCCAGCACACCCGAACCGAAATCCCACCAGCCGCGCCACGTGAACGGCAAATAACACGGATTATAAGGCCGGTAAGGAGCCGGGCCGAGCCACAAGTCCCAATTCAGCGTCTCCGGTACGGGCGGCGTCTCTTTCGGCCGCTCGATTCCGCGAGGCGAAATCGGCCTATTGCACCAGGAATGGACCTCTCGAACCGGGCCTATCGCTCCGTCCCAGATAAATTCGCATACTAAGCGTGTATCTTCGGACGCCTGGCCCTGATTACCCAACTGGGTTGCAACACCGGCCTCTCGCGCTGCTTCTGTGACCTTGCGAACCTCGTAAATCGAATGAGCCAGCGGTTTTTCGCAATAGACGTGCTTGCCCATTTTGATGGCCGTCATAGTAACAACGGCATGTGCATGGTCCGGCGTAGCGATAACCACCGCGTCGATGCCCTTCTCTTTATCTAACATCTTGCGGAAGTCATGATATTTTTTAGCATTGGGATACTTTTTGAACACCTTGGCCGCATATCTGTCGTCCACATCGCAGAGCGCAACGATGTTCTCGCTGCCGACCTCGTCGAGGTCGCCTTCGCCCCGACCGCCGATTCCCACTCCGGCGATATTTAGCTTTTCGCTCGGCGGGACATGACGGGCGCCGCCTAAAACGTGCCGTGGAACAATCGTAAACACTGCGGCGGTCGCCGCCGCGTCCATAAAGTCACGGCGAGACATTCTCGGTTTACGTTGTCTGTTCGTCTCTTTCTGATTTTCCATAGCGACATCCCTCACTGATTTAAAAAACCAAAGAAAGTAGGGTGGGTAAATTTTTGCCCACGAGAAACGTATACGTATGCAGCCGTGCTGCGCAATTTTATTGTTGATTCTTGCATTTTACATTTCGAGCGACCAGCCTTCACGATATTTCGGCCGGACGTAGCTGTTGGCGGTTTCGTCATTGGTCATACGCATGTTCTCACCGTCCCATTCCAGTACCTTGTCGGGATTCAGGACGGCCAGGTTGCCCA
>CAZHBL010000921.1:0-2023 GCA_964530105.1 uncultured Pirellulales bacterium
TCATCGGGCCGGTGGGTTGCTTTCTCAAAGCGGACCAGACATGATACGCGTTGAACTGCTCTATTATGACATCCAACAAGGTCAGCAACAGTCCATCGAGTTCGTCGGCATCGAATATTCTTTGGGTCGCTTTTGAAAAATCCATCAACCTTCTTGCGGCGAGTCTCATAGCCGGCGCGTGCTGGGCATCGGGCCTTCTTACCACCGTTTCGTGCTTCGGCGTAGCCAGTGCAGCTTCGAGTTGAAGCGTATCCTCAGGATGGATAGGCATTTCATTGCTGACTTCTTTTTCCAGCAAGATTTCGATAATAAAATCTGTTATGCGCAGACAATCGCCGTGCTTGACTTCAGCCTTGTCGATCGGTTTGTCGTTTAGATACGTTTTGTTCGACGAGCCCAGATCCTCGATCAGCCATTTTCCGTCATCCGTGTTGTGTACTACGGCATGCTGCCTTGAGACTGCTTTGTCAGGCAAAAATACATGGCTGTTGGCCCCTCTGCCGATAGAGATAGGCCCCTGCGTAAATTGGAATTGTTTGGTATTACCGTCTTTTTGCTTCACAACTATACGCATAGTCTTTCTCCCTGTACTTAAACTTCAACAGCTTAACTGATAATTATACAGAATTTTGCTGGTTTTGTCAAGCCCTGTGTTATCGGACTCATATCAGGAAAGCAAAAAACCGCCAATTATGGGTACATATCCTTGAAAAAAAGCTTAAAAAACATAAATTAAAACACAAAATTAAGAAAACCGTTCCAGATAATTATACAATTTCAATTTACTTTTCCCTTCTGCGGATTCGGTGCCGGTAATGGTCCATGATAACTGCCGCAACGATAACGCAGCCCGTGATAAGGCGTTTGGTCGATTCCTGCGCCCCGACCTGGGCAAGGCCGGTGCCGAGAACAGCAATGATAAGTACGCCGAAAAATGAGCTGACCACCGAGCCCCTTCCGCCCATAAGGCTGGTGCCTCCGATGACGACGGCGGCAATGGCCTGAAGCTCCAGGCCATAACCGGCGTTGGGGTCCGCCGAAGAAAGCCGTGCCGTGTGTATCACCGCCGCAACGGACGTCAGAGCACCGCACAAAACAAAAACAGCAAGCTTGAGCGGGCGCGGATCGATGCCGGAGAGCCGGACAGCTTCTTCATTCGTGCCGATAGCAATCAGGTAGCGGCCGAAGACGGTTCGTGACAGGACCAACTGCCCCGCCGCTACGATCAAAACCGCAATGATAAAAGGGAGCGAAAGACCGAGGACCGAGGTCTCCGAAATTACTTCGACCGGCCCGCCGATATAGATGGTTCGCGAATCGGTTACAAGATAGGCGGCGCCTCTCGCTATCTCCAGCATACCTAATGTCACAATAAAAGACGGGAGCCGCCATCCGATTACCACCAACCCGTTCAAGGCCCCGCAGAGCACGCCGACCAGCAGGCAGGCAACAATCGCCGCAGGCAGCGGAAAATTCAATTCAATCAAACAAAGACCCAGCACGGCGCCGGCCAGAGCCATTACAGAGCCGACCGACAAATCGATCCCGGCGATAATTAGTACGAAGGTCATCCCGACAGCGACGATTGTAATATCGGGGACCTGATTGGCGATTGTCCTGAAGGTCGTAAGGGTGAAGAAATTTTCGGCTTTAATACCAAAGAAAACAATGAGCCCGGCCAACGCCAGTGACATACCGAGGTAGTCGGTGACAAAAGCGGGCACATCCACGAGCCTATTTTTTATGACTTTACTCATAACTTTTTCATTTTTAGTTCAGATATCCGTGTACCCGCTGAAAGCGGCAGACATAATTTTTTCCCGGCTCCACTGTCCTCTGTCGAAAGTCTCGGCAACACGTCCTGCCGACATGACCATAATGCGGTCGCAGACGGCCATTAGCTCCTTGAGGTCCGAAGAGACGAAAATAATCGCCTTTCCTTTTTCCGCCAGCTCCGAGAGCATGTGATATATCTCGAACTTTGCCCCGACGTCGATGCCCCTGGTCGGCTCGTCGAAGATGA
>CAZHBL010000922.1:0-2021 GCA_964530105.1 uncultured Pirellulales bacterium
TTTTTCCTTCCTATCCAAGCTGAAACATCGAGCCGTTTACTAAAGTTTCTGCTGACGGTAAACAATTTTTTACATCGTTCACATTCAGACGCATTCTGGGTACATCGAAAGCTGCCATCGGGATGGGGAGACACCTAATTTGAGCCCTGTGACTGGCTCCGTCAGGGAATGGGGACTTCGAAGTCGGAGGGATTGACCCAACCGGCAGACTTTTTGTCCAGTTCCCCGTTTTGGAACCGCTCGTAGAAGTGGCTTGTCTTGCCGTCGGCGTAAGGATAGTCGTCAAAGATGTGACCCTTGCCCAGCATCCGCGGATCACCCTGGTCGCGCAGTTCATTGAAGAGTTGCTCCTTGAGCGCGGCTTTGCGCTGTTGAAATTCGTATCGTTCGGCAAGATTGTCCAAGCAATCAGGATCTTTGTTGACGTCGTAGAGTTCTTCAGCCGGACGCTTGCCGAATGACCAGGTCCAATAGCGCTCAGTCTCAGGTGTATGGCGGGCCTGGAGACACTCAGTCTTGGTTGGACTGCCGTCAGTATTGAGATAGCCGGTAACCGGATCGCCTGCCGGCCATCGCTCCGGTTCAAAGTTGCGCAGGTACAGGAATCCGGCCTTGACCACCCCGCGGATGGGATAGCCCACATCGTTTGGCCGGCCGACATCGTGACGTTCCTTGCCGATTAGCACGTGATCGCGGTCGGCAATGCAACGCCCCGCCTTGGTCGATCTGAATATCTCTGTCAGACTACGGCCGGTGATCGGCTGCATCCCGGCCTGCTCGGCATCGACGCCCGCCAGCTCCAGGAACGTCGGGGCGAAATCGATGAAACTAACGAAATCGTCAACCTTACGTCCCGGATTACGAATGCCCTGTTTCCACATCATCGCCAGCGGCATGTGGTTCGAATATTCGTACTCCTGGCCCTTGATGTGCGGGAACGGCATGCCATTGTCGGCCGTGACGACAACGAGCGTGTTGTCCAGCAGGTTCTGCTCTTTCAACTGCGAAAGCATTCGCCGCAGATGAGTGTCGAAGTACTCGACCTCGAAAGCGTAGTCGAGCATATCTGTACGAACGGTTTCGTTGTTAGGCCACTGACCCGGGACGCGGTCAATTTGGTCAAGTTGCTTACCTCCTTTCTTGCGGCCCGAATCGAACTCATATCTCCGATGCGGCTCATGACCTCCGTACCAGAAACAAAACGGCTTATCCGGCGGCTTAGCCGCCAGGAAGTCGGCGAAGTTGGCGGCATAATCCTTATTACTGATCCCATTCGTAGGAGGCGTCAGCTTGCGCGTTTGATACGGCCGTCCTGCCAAATATCGCGGCTTGCCGTCGACCGTACCGGCCACGCCAGGCGCCCAGCCCTTGCCTGTGAAGCCAACATGATAGCCATACGCAGGCAGCACCTCGGCGTAGGTCTTAAATTTAGACGGGAAATAGCACCAGTGATTGGCCGCTGCTTCCAGTTGCCAGGAATTGCGCCCGGTCAGGATGCAGGAGCGTGACGGTGCACATTTGGCGTTGGGCGTATAGGCATTCGTGAACAGCACACCTTCGCGGGCCACACGGTCGAACCCGGGCGTCTGCACCCACGAACAGCCGTACGCTCCCATGTGAGCCCACGAGGCATCATCAGCGATACAAAACAGGATGTTAGGACTTGCTTGCTTATCTGTAGCTCTGGCCACTATAGGCCGCCAAATGGGCAAGGGCAGCACTGCTCCCATCACCTTCAAAAAGGACCGTCTCGATACTCTTATCTGTTTCATCGACATCGCCCCCTGTATTAAATTACCTTTGACTCTTAGTTCACCATTGACATCTTGAATAGTCTATCTACCGGCCGTAGGCCCCATCTATTATACAAATATTTGGCCATTTGGCAAGCAGATGCTTTAGGATGATACGAGGATATCAAACACAGCATGCCTGATGTACACTATGTGCTTCTCGAGTATAAACAAATTATTTTTTTGGGTATCTTTGTTTTGTGAAAGAATAGAACTTGGCACCGGATG
>CAZHBL010000923.1:0-2021 GCA_964530105.1 uncultured Pirellulales bacterium
CTCGTCAAGTATCATCCGGCCCCCGCGGACATGGCACGCCGTGCCCTGACAGCTCAGGATGGTGTGCCAGCCAGGAGGATTGAAACGAAACTGCGTATAAAATGTTGCTACGCCGTATATTTCGTTGGCCGATATGTCCATCAGCCGCGCCATCTCTTCTATCGCTTCTTCAGACAGGTAGCCAAAATCTTCCTGGACATCCTGCAGAACGGGTATCAAGCTGCCACGATTTACAGGATACCTGGCTAAAATAGCCGAAATTTTAGATAAATGGCCTTCCGGCAGTTCGGTCATTTTGTACTCACAATAAGATTTTACAATTACTATTGAGCATTCGCAAAGTAAGCGATTCTCTAAAAAACAGCCATTTTCGCAGATGAACGCCCTTAAGTCAAGAACTTTCACGATTTGTCAGGTTAAGGGGTATATTTCTGAAGGTTTTGAGAAGTGATTTCGTAACTATTTTATATACAATCCGGCTGAACTAACGAGGTAATTTGCCTTTATAGGTAAGTTTTATTAGCGTCTAAAGCTTAATTTTCCTTATTCATTTGCTTACTGTTCATGCCAATTAGTTACTGCGAAACGCACAGCCTCATTATTCACACTTGCATCCCTCAGTGATGCATCATAATTAAAAGTGCTGGAGTTCATTTGTTCAAAACTCCTGGCTACAACAGATCCATACAGATTTGCGGAGTTGTTCATTATTACGTCCGCATTAGGGGCGTAAATTACGCCGTAAAAATCGCTGCCGTTTTTGAATTGCATATTTTCGCAGCTATCAAGGCAATATATCTGAAGTTTTTTTGTGTCTTGTGTCAGGTTGTTGAAAGTGCTTGAGTTCTTGCCTTCAAAATTCCCGCCTAAGTACAGAATCAAAGAAGAATCGTTATCTATCTGCACCTCGGCAGAATTACCAAGAATTATCCCGTCTGTAACATAGAGGGTAACGTCCCCATTAATTAAAAGTGTCTGGTTGTTCTTGAGGTTAATATTGGAACCCAACACTACTACATAGCTTCCTAACAGGTTAAAATCAAACGGCTTATCAAGATTGGCTTCGAGCGTGTCAATATTAAAATCCGAGCCACAAAGTTCTGTTGGATCAAACGTCACGTCACCATTTAGGCCTCGCCAACTCTCGCAAAGCATCAATACAATTCTGGCAGCAGCAGTCTGTGCTTTAGCTTTTCGCCCATCCAAAGCGGCACAATATCTGAAGCTGGAAGTTCCGATAAACGCTATTAACAGGATCGTGACCGCAACCATTGTATCCACTAACGACATGCCCAGGCGGTATCTGATTTTGCTTGTCTTTAGAACCATTTGTGTCCTCCTTGCTGTAGGAAACAACTCGGGTACTTAAACGAATTTACCATTTCTGTCCACCAGAGATAGTTACTAATACATTGCCGGATTGCAATATGATGGGACAAAACATTAACAAATCCCCATTAAGCTTGACCGCCTTAAACATGACATATGCAAAATATTGCTGATAGCCAATCTCAGTCGTACTAACACATGATTTAATCAGCATAAAAAGCGATGAAGTTTATATGAAAAACGTTGCATCTCCCCCCTTGACGACAACAAGTAATTGTTAGCTATTCACCCGCTAACTAAGCTTATTCATTACCATTTAAAATACACTACAAAAAAGTCAAAAAACAAAATTTAAAGGTTGATTCGTGTATAGAACTGCTAACCGGCTGCTTGCTGTTCATGGTCTTTGGTGGGTAGTGCTTCCTTCTTTTCCTGCTCCGGGGGCGAGATCGCCGAATCGCTTTTTGGCGGCAACTCTGTGATTGGTATGGCAGATGACTGTTGCCGCTGGGCCTCCAATGGAACCGGCGTTTCGCGTTTTGGAGGCAATTCAGAAATAGGAATCGGCGGCTTTTTTTGCTGTTCAGCCTGATCTGACATATCGCTGCCGACATCGGTGGTAAGGATAGCCTTTTGTACAGCCTGTTCTGCAGGTTCTTCTGTTAAGGATCGTACATATATAGAAGAATCGG
>CAZHBL010000924.1:0-2014 GCA_964530105.1 uncultured Pirellulales bacterium
GGAAAAATTTTAAATAATCGTGATTCCACCCCCTAACTGCGAAAGTTGGGTTAGGGCCTATTACGGGCGATGTTTTGGGCTCGACGGACCAGCCTTTATCTCCCGAGGACGCCGAGAGGGCGCAGCGAATCGTAAAGAAGATGTGCAGAAGCCTGCCCACGAAACAGGCACCGGTGGCACCGGAATGGTAAGCCCGGCAAGACTTGATTTCACACTTTGAATCCTTCGGCTGAACTCAGGACAGGTTTTGAGCTTTAATTTTATTTATGCCCTGCCGCCGACAGGAATGCTTCGATATTTTCTGTCGGGACATCGGGGGGCATGCCGCCGCCGCACGAAAGAATGATGCGGCTTTTATCTTCAACCGAATTGAGAGCGGCCTTGACGCTTTTGCGAACGTCGTCGGGGCTGCCGGCTGCAAGTACGTCCCGCGTTGGGATGTTGCCGAGCAGCGTAACGGCATTGTTTGTCAACTTTTTCATCTCGGCCAGCGTGTGTTGAAAGCTGAAATTGAAAAGATTCACTCCCATTTCAGGCAGGTGCGGGGCACATACCAGCCCGGCGGCATCGTTATGGAAGAATCGAACTGCCACATCAAATGACTGAAAAATCCGCTGCAGATACGGCAAGGCTGTACCCTTAAAATCCTGCTCACCCAGAAAGCCCACGATGTCGTCGAGAATAAAGACGCCGTCGATAGACCGAAAGGTTTCGATTTGCAGTTCGAGCCAGTCGATAATGAAGTCCGTTATCGTCCCGAGCAGTTTATGGACCTCGTCCGGGTCAGTGCGGACGGCCATCAGAAATTCCGTGCTGCCGGCGAGGAATGAAGCGATATTCAGCGGCCCGCGCGAGACCGCGAGTTTGATGCCGTAGCCATGCTGTTCGATTAGGCCCTGGTAATGCCTGAGGCGATTGAGCACGAATGGCAGCAGGCCGTCTTTCTTCGGATTCGGTTTTTCGAGCGAACCGGCCGACTTGATGTCGGCGAGAATCTTCTCGGCGTAAGGCATCTCGTACTCTTGCCAGGAGCATTTAGCGCCGAACGCGGACGGCTCGGTGCACATGCCGAATTCAGACCAGAAGCCCGGCAGAAAAATGATATCGCCAAACTGCTCGACGGCCCTGAGATTGGCCTCGAACCACATTTGTTCACTGGAGTAATAATCGAGCGCAGAAATCCCCGCCCAGCCGGGAAGCCAGGGGCTGTCAATTATAAAACCGACCGGCAACGGCTCAACCGAATCGCCGCCGATTACGGCCAACAAGTTATTCCAGTGCTCGGTCTTCATGCTGTTGCGGGCTTTTTACGGAACACATGAACAATAATGCAAAGAACGATAAAGCCGACAATCAGTCCGATCCCGAGCCACTGCAATTTCGACCAGAGGCTCCAGACGCTGCCGAACGCCGCGGCTCCTGAAGCCAGCGCCATAAGGACGTTCCAGAGTATGCGTTTGCCTCCGGTCGGCATGTTATTGCCCATGAAGGTTTTCTGGTTCATCAGCAGAAAGAACGCGAAATACGCGATCGGCAGCAGGACCATAGCGAAAACGGAGGTCGGCACAGCAAGATACGGAGCGGCGTCTTTCCAGAAGAACGGGCCGAGCGCCCCGACCGATACCATCAAGCTTCCGATTTTCTGGGTCCAGCCTCTCGGCGGCCTGCCCAAAAGCTCGCAGAAGCACAGCCCGTTTATTGTCATCAGCATCGTTGCGGCACTCATCGCCATGCCGATAACGCCGAGGCCGAAGAGATATTGAGCAATCACCGGGCCCGTCAGCGGCGCCAATGTATCGGCCAGATTAAAGGCATCCCGTTTGACAAGCATCGCCGCCATTCGTTTGTCGGCCCACGGCAAAGCTTCCGACCGTACCTTTATCTGATCGCCGGTCAGCTTACCGAATGCTTCTTCACCGATTTGGAACTTTAGCCTGTCGGCCAGCAGCCCCTTGTAAGGCCCGACCAGGTTTGCCGCCGGCTCGGCAGTTATCTGACCGCCTGGCTCATCGGC
>CAZHBL010000925.1:0-2012 GCA_964530105.1 uncultured Pirellulales bacterium
TACCAATGCCGGAAGTACAGTTTGAGATTATACCACTTTTGAGCAGCCCCTGTGATTTATACTCTTTGGCGGTTTTAGCGATAAGGATTTTTCTGGTCGATAATACAAACAGCCTGCCTGTGGTCCTTGATGAAACTCTGAGCCTAATGCGCCAAATAGAACCTGACTTCGATGAAAACGTCAGTATTGAAGAGCGTATAAGTGATCTATTCAGCAAAGATAACCGATGGCTTGAATCATTAGGTCCCCAACACCTGACATTTGATGATATAACTTCTGACGAGATTTTCGGGATAATTCCCTCAGAAATCTGGTGGGCAATATTGATAATAATCATGAAGATGCTTCCCGGCCTGGGCCCGGACAGCGAGTGTAGAGATTATGGTGATGCACAACCAGGCGGTCTTCACAAAGTATTCGAACGAACGATGGACGATATTGACAAACTGATATTGAAAACGCGCAGCCTTATCGTTTCGGACCGGCAGTCCAATCAGGAAATAGCTGCGGTTATTCAAAAGTATCTTTCATAAAATAAAGGACTTGCGAAAATAAAAAGAGAATCGATAAAACTACTGTGAGAAATTTATAGGAGATGACAATGAAAACTATCCGATTTAGATACTGTGTATTAGGATTGCTTTTGTTTGGACTGTTAACAGGAGGGTGCAGTACGATCAGAGGCTCCCGGCCTGTCAACGTGACAGCAAGTGATACTATTTGCAATAAATCTGTAGAGGTCCATTTGGTTGGAATTAACAGTTCCGAGAAAGACTTGTGGGAAACAATGTCAATGACCGATTACTGGACACCGGGAAACCAACTCCGAAAAAGCGCTCAAGAGTATACCTACGTGATTCAATTTGGACAGGGTCCGTGTACGGTAACTCTCGGCAAAAAAGATCCCATTCGGCGTACGTGGAAAAACAGGAAAGTAGAATACCTGTTTGTTCTGGCGGACCTGCCGGGAGTATTTACCGATAGTGCCGGTAACGCTGATGCAAGGCGGATGCAACTGCCTGCCGCAAACTCAAAACGCTGGGGGTGGCGTGACAAAAAAATCGACATCAGAATAGAAGAGAGCAACATAGTTTCTTTAACTATACCGAAACCGGACTGAGATTCAATTAAGGTCCGTTTGAGCCATAGATAAGGTAGAAGGTGAATGTCAAGTTTTGGCCGCTTTGAGAGTGTTCGTGAACTTCATCGGACCGGCTTTACCGTAGTCTATAGTGGGCGGGAAGCGGCCGGTAATGAAGATAAGTTTGCCATCAAGATGTTTCAACCCTCTTCTTTGATGTTGGGAGAGGAGCAGGCAAAGACCGAATCACGTCGATTCCTAAACAGCGCCCACATTCAGAAGAAAGTGGCCGACAGCAGTGCCCGGCACTGGGCGCCTGTTTATGACTGCGGCTCAAATCCTGAAGGCACATTTTACACAACCGACAAATATGACCGTTCCCTGCAACAGTTAATTGACGGCAGGATTAAAGTTTCCGCCCAGGTTCTTCACACGATTATCGAGTCCATCGTAAAGGGACTGATTGAGTTAAAAGAAGAATGTAGCCGACCACACGGGAATCTCAAAGCCACTAACGTTCTGATTGTCGGTACAGGAGATATCTCGCAGACAAAAATAGCGTTGTCAGACCCTTTATCAGATGAACAGATTGACGGTAAAGTACACTGGGATAGCGATCTGCGAGCCATAGCGGAATTAATTTACGAGCTTATAATACACCGACCAACTCCAACTGTGGGTGGATGGCAAGTACCTGACTCAGAGGAATGGAAGACGCTGGAAAAACAGGCAAAGAGCTGGAGAAATCTTTGCAACCTGTTGTTAAACGCCGGCGTCAAACCAGGAACTGTCACCATTGAGGCTGTCCTTACGGAACTGGAAGAGATAGAAAAGACAAAACCAGTGCTCTCATACCGCCGGATTATCGCAGCAGGGCTTGGATTTATCATTTGCATCATTGTTTTATTTATGCTTTTCCGGCGGCCACCTC
>CAZHBL010000926.1:0-2007 GCA_964530105.1 uncultured Pirellulales bacterium
GTGCAGGAATTTCTCGATTTGTTCAATACTTCTGGTCGTGGCACCCTGGTTTCTTTTGATGTCATCTTGCCCATTTCGGGCGATCTGGCGGGCATAATCCGGTTCGAGCAAGCACTTGTGCATCGTCTGTAGCAGCTCGTCACCGTCATTGACCATGAGTGCCCCGTTGGCTGCCAACAGCGAGTCCACGGTTTGCCTGAAATTGAACGCGTGTGGCCCGAAAATCGTGCATTTACCAAGAGCCACCGCCTCCATCATATCCGAGCCGCCCATTGGAACGAGAGATCTGCCCACAAATATTATAGTTGCCAGGCAATAGAATTTTCGCAGGTCGCCCATCGTGTCACCAAGAATCACCGCTGGCTTTTCCTTACACCTGACATCGGTATTTTTAATCGAACTGTAACTAATAAAATCGAATCCGGCATCCACAATCGTCCGGGCAACCTCATCGAACCTCTCCGGCTTTCTCGGGACAATGACAAGCCGAAGGTCCTCCAATTGGCCCGATAGTTTTAGATTTGTAAATACGTCGAGGATAATTTGTTCTTCGCCGGGACCGGTCCCCCCTGCAACCCATATTCTCTCGCTGCCGATATTAAGCTGTGTAGCAAGAGCATCGGTGCCTTCCACTTTATCGGTAATCTGAGCTGTGTCGTATTTCAGCGAGCTGGTGATGATGACATTGCCGGCACCAATTTCTCTGAAGCGCTGAGCGTATTGGTCCGTCTGGGCAAGAACCAGACTGATTTTGCCGAAGATATTTCTTGTGAACGGCTTTATTCTCTTATACCCGGCGTAACTTTTGTCGCTGATTCGACCGTTGACCACAACAATGGGAACTCCTAACCGCTTTGCAAGGCTGATAAAATTAGGCCAGACTTCCAGCTCCATCAGCAGACAGATCGCCGGTCGAATATTGCCGAAGGCGCGATGCATCACCCGGGAAAAATCAAAAGGAAAATAAAATACCTGGTGCTTCCTGCTAAAAAGATTGTTTGCTCGGGCAAAGCCGGTATCGGTGGTTGTGCTGATGACGATTTCGAATTCGGCGAACCTGTCCTCAAGCTCCCTTACGATGGTCATGGCCGCATTCACTTCTCCAACGCTGACGGCATGGAGCCAGATACATTTTTTATCAGAACTTCTCCGGCTGATCTTGCCGAAACGCTGGGCCCAGCCGGCCAGGTAGCGCCCGTGCCTGATGGCCCGATATACGATAACAGGGCTATAAGCCAGTCCGGCAAATAAATACAACAAATCCAAAACATATCTCATCCGGCCATCCTATAAACAAGCAAAGAGATCAAACAACCGGTAGATGATATTTATAAAAAGTCATTATGTCAATTAATTGCATTACCATTTGGGAAAGGAATATCTTTGCTATGATTGAAAATCTGCACGCCTTTAGGGCTGCACAAAGTGGATTTTGGTACAATTATTGTGCAACGGTATCAAGCCAATGTTCCGCCAGTATGGCAAAATCAAGAAAGTCTATTATGCTGTCCGGGATAAAGCGAGGCGCCAGGTCAGCTTTAGGATTCCAGTTACGTGAACCAGGTGTGGCAAGCCATGCTTCGGCAAAGGCTATAACATCTAAAAGGTCTACGATTCCGTCACCTTCCTCCGGTGCAATATCTCCAATCAAACGCGCCGGAATCCGCTCGAATTCAAGAGAAGGAGGATCCTGCCCAATCAATCCTCCACCGCGCAGGACAAGGTTGAATTCGGTAAAGAGATTCATGCCTATTATGCCGTCAAGAAATCCACCTTCGGGCGAACCGACATCAAGCATAACAACCGGAACGTTTGTAAATCGAAGCCATTCACCAAGAACGGGAATCTCAAGAGAATCTATATAGAAGCCCGGCTCGATTGTTATATAGCCGGTAACATCCTGGACCTCCACTTCAAAATCAGGATTATTCGGATTTAGCGCAAGGCGTGACCCAACGTTTGTTCCTACTACGGTTATTTGGGCACCTGTATCCAGCATGAAACGGT
>CAZHBL010000927.1:0-2004 GCA_964530105.1 uncultured Pirellulales bacterium
GATTCTTTGCCACTGACCATTTTGCTTCCTTTCAAGAAGGTTACAATTGCCGTTGGGTAAGTAAAGAGCGAATGCAAATATATATAACCTATCACCGGGCGATTTCAACAAATTTTTATCAGTTTTTATTGCTGAAAGCCGCTGTTTACTGCTTCTCGGAAGAGGTTGGTGAGGTATCGGATGGCCCGCCGGATTCCTGCAATTCAGGGCTGGACTCTATTTTATATTCGCCATCCAGCCAGGCACCCAAGTCTATCAGCTTGCACCGCCGGGAGCAAAAGGGAAAGAATCTTGCTTCTTCAGATTTTTCTTGAGTTAATCCCTTAACGGTCTTTTGACAGACCGGACATCTATATTTCATATTAATATCTATTCTTCTTGCTCGGCTACAAGTCCCTGTTCAAGCATCCGGGCATATTCAACACAGAATCTGGCCCAGGGCTGAGCTTCAAGCCGAGCTTTGGATATCGGCTTGCCGGTGGCTTCGCAGATACCATAAGTTTTGTTCTCAAGACGTCCCAATGCATTGTCAATTTCTCTCAGCAGCTTCCTTTCGCTATCCATTAATCCCAAGGCAAATTCCTGCTCGTAATTATCCGTCCCAAGGTCAGCCATATGGATCGGCATACTTGACAAATCTCCGCTTGCATCCAAACGGGATTTTCTCAAAGCTTCATCTTCAAACTCGGTAACATTTCTAAGGATTTCCCTGCGCTTTTCCATCAGCAATTCTTTAAAATGCTTAGCATTGGAATTTACCAGACTGCGTTTCTTTCGCCTCGTTGAGCTTACTTGCTCTCTAGATGTCTTTTTACGTTTTTGTACCACTTCTTTGTCCACCTTTCTTCTGCTGTATTACTTGAGACATCTGCATGAATAATCATTATAACATCTCAGAGCATAATATGTGAATTGTTATGTTCATCGAATAGCCCAATTCAAGCCCGAGAAGTATAGACAACGTAAGGAGATTATTCAAGCTAAATCATTAATTAGCACTTAATTTCTTGTAATAAAAGCAGTTACAATCTGGTATTTCATGGTTCATTATCGCTTTTTCCGCTGTTTTTAGCGAATTTACCTAAAGGAATAAAAAACTTTTCCCGTCCAACCTTGCCGGCAAAGACATCAACGTCAAAAACCTCCTTGATTTTCTCGGGAGATAGAACAGCTTTTGTCTTTCCGATATGGTAACTGCCATCGGCACCGAGAAGCAGAATTTCGTCACAATATTGACTCGCCAGGTTGATATCGTGCGTTACGGCCACGATCGTTTTGCCTTTTTCAACTTGTGCGGTTTTGAGCAAATCATATATGCCAACCTGGTGTTTTAAATCGAGAAAGTTTGTCGGCTCGTCCAAAAGCATAATCAGGCTGTTTTGAGCAAGTGCCCTCGCGATAAAAACACGCTGGCGCTCACCGCTGCTCAGACTTGTGAGCGGACGGCAGGCAAACCGAGCGGTATCCGTCGCTACGAGTGCATCATTCGTGATTTCCCTGTCGGCCCGGCTCTCGAATCCCGTTGAGCCATAATAAAGCGTCCTTGCCATCAAAACCGTTTCCGTGACCGAAAAACCGAAGATCGGCGTAAGCTCCTGCCTGACAACCGCCACTTTTGCAGCAAGGGCCCGGGTGCTAAATGATTCTATCACTGATGCGTCAATTCTGATCGTACCCGAGTCCGGCTTCAGAACTCGACACATCAGGTTAAGCAGCGTGCTCTTGCCGGCCCCGTTAGGACCGGCTATCGCCACAAAAGTACCCGACATGACATTAAAGCTCATATCTTTCAGAATTGTAGTCTCTGATGTATAGCCGAAACTCAAATTATCAACTTCGATAATGCCGCTCATTTCAACCAGCTTACTTTTTTACTGTATTTGACCAATAAAATCAGGAAGAAAGGCCCGCCGACAATGGCTGTTACCACACCAACCGGCAACTGTGCGGGAGCAACGATAATACGCGCCACCATATCGGCAATAACCAGGAATATCGCCCCGG
>CAZHBL010000928.1:0-2003 GCA_964530105.1 uncultured Pirellulales bacterium
TGTTTTGCATTTTTACAAAGATGAGAAATTCAAAAAAACACTGGAAATTTTGAATCTGATCGACAAGGCTGCTAAAGAGTTTAAGGATAAGGATAAAGATTCGGACGGGGAAGATGAGTTGATGAGTGAATAAGTCAGCGCATATATGTATTTAAGTAAATAGAAATTAACGTAATCATTCCGGCAGAGATTGGTATGAAGAACAGTAAAGATTATTCCCAAAAAATACAAAAGCTATATCGTTCATTGAGTCGCAAATATCCGAAGGTGCAAAAGGTTAGCCACGAGACAGTAATAGATTCGATAATCTACGCTGTCATAAGCGCCGAGATGAGCGAAAAAACAACAGATTCTGTGATCAAGAAATTCGCCGACTATTTCGTTGATTGGAATGATTTGCGTGTTTCTCGATCGGAAGAGATTGTTGAAGTTCTGGGCAAGGACAACCATGTAACAATGGATATAGCTTCGACAATCACCAGGATTTTGAATGGCATATTCAACGAATATCACAAAGTCAGCTTAGAGGCATTGAAAAAGATCGGCAAGCGTCCGGCCAAGCAGGCTCTTGAGAAAATTGATGGTATGAGCCATTTCGTCGTAGATTATTGTTTGCTCACAGCCCTGGGGGGACACGCCATACCGCTTACGGACAAGATGATAAAATATCTCAAAACCAACGAGCTGGTTAATCCGGATGCCGACGAGCAGCAAATCGGAGGATTTTTGGCCAAACAGATTTCAGCCAAAAGCGGATACGAATTTTATGCAATCCTGAGGCACGAGAGCGAATCCGCCAAGGCGAAAAAGGAAACTAAAGCCGGCACGACACGTAAAAAGAGCAAAACTAAAACGAAGACTACAACAAAGAAGAGAAGAAAGAAGTAAACGAAGAAAACAAACAGAATGAAAAACGCCTAAGACGCAAACTCCGAAACATGGCGCATAAAATAATGACTGAAAAGATACTAAAATTGGGCATACCGGCAGGCAGTCTGCAAAATGCAACGATCGAACTTTTTGACAAAGCCGGATTCCATATCCTTGATTCCAAGAGAAGCTACCTGCCTCGTATAGATGATGGGCAAATCCAGCTTATTATGCTCCGGGCACAGGAAATGAGCAGGTACGTAGAAGATGGTGTTCTTGATGCCGGCATCACCGGTTATGACTGGATAATGGAAAACGGTTCGGATGTGGTTGAGATATGTGAGCTTGCATACAGCAAAGCCACGAGCAATCCCGCCAGATGGGTGTTGGTAGTGCCTGATGAATCGAATGTCAAGAGTATCAAGGATTTGGCCGGCGGGATAATCGCTACCGAGCTTGTGAACGTAACGAAGAAATATTTTGTAGACAAAAACATCAACGTTAAAGTCGAATTCAGCTGGGGTGCCACCGAGGTCAAAGCGCGGCTGGTGGATGCAATCGTGGAACTTACCGAGACCGGCGCTTCTCTGCGGGCGAATAATCTGCGTATTATAGATACCGTGATAAGCTCTACGACAAGGTTTATAGCGAATAAGCAGGCCTGGGACGATAAATTCAAGCGAGAGAAAATAGAGAACATCTCCATCCTGCTCAACGCGGCAATCGAAGCCCGCAGCAAAGTCGGCTTGAAGATGAACATCAAAAAAGATGCTTTGGAAACCATCCTGCAGATACTACCGGCCGAGAAGAGTCCGACGGTTTCCTCCCTGGCTGATTCGGATTATATAGCAATTGAAGTAATTATTGAGGGCGAAATCGAGCGATCCCTGGTTCCTGCTCTCAAACGAGCGGGTGCTTCTGGCATAATTACATATCCTCTCAATAAAGTTATTCATTAGTAATTGCCGCAATATAAGCCACAGTTTTCTTGCCTTCTGCGTCAGATCCGGTATACTTACCCTAAATGTCTCTATAATTGGATTTAAAGCACCGTAGAATTACTGGAAATTTTATTTTTGACTAAATTATTTTCTATTTTGTGGTCGTTATTTTTGTTTGGTAGGATTTTAATT
>CAZHBL010000929.1:0-1996 GCA_964530105.1 uncultured Pirellulales bacterium
ATCCGGAGCCCAGCGTGATCAACTTTGCCGGATTTGCCGTCCCGAGATACACCGCGTCGCCCGCCAGAGCAATAGCAGTAATTTGTGCCGCCTGCTCGTCCTCGTAAATCACTGCCTGCTGTTCCCTGGCCGGGACGACGCTAAACAGACTGGCGTTGTTGCCGGTACCGACAAGCAGCTTGCCGTCCTTCTCTGCCAGGCAGAATAAAACCGCCGTCTCTTCGAACAAATCCGTCACGAAACCGTCCTGAGTAATCTTGTATATGTGACTGGCTTGAGTAGGCTTGGCTCCCTTGCGAACCGGCGGGGGTCCCGCGACGGGTTTCGCTTCGCCTACCACTTTTGTATTTGCAATTTCAAGCTTTCGGTCGCCCTTATTTTCTCCGGCACTTTCCTCGCTTTTGGCTTCCGCCTCAGGCCGGCCTGGCGAAGTTCCGCTAAAAGTCGAAGCGGCGAATTGAGTTTGTGTCTGGACGATTGTTGCCGAAGTCGCCGCTGCGTATAAACTCACGTCGGATTCTGAATTTCCCACAGATAGTAGAGCCGTGATTTCCGGCTGGTCGCTGTCATATAAAACCGTTACTTTTTTGGTTTGTGGGTGTATCTTATAAACCAAGCCCCGGCTGTCGCTTCCGGCATAAATATAGCCGTCCCGGCCAATGGCAAGTGAGAGTATGTTTTTGTCGCGACTGTCATAAATAAGCTGAGGCTTTTTGCCGAGGGAATTGAGTTGATAAATCTTGCCTTCCGGCCCGGTTCCCAGATAAATGTTGCCGCCGTCGTCAAGAGCCAGCGCGAAGATATATTTGGCATCCTCCGGTTCGAAGATGGTCTCCATCTTCTCGCCTTCGAGCCGGCACAGTCTGCATCCTTTGCCGCTTATCCCCGCTAAAAGCCTGCCGGCCACATCCGTTGCCATGGCGAAAATATGCTCGTTCGACAGGTACTCCTCGGCGTCGACATCTCCGGCCTCGGCTTTTTCCGGATCATCCTGTTTTTTTTTCGATTGAGCCCGGTCCGCGTCCGCCGTAGGGCGTCCCTCACGGGATAGCGGGTAAATCTTCTTCAGCTTGTTAAGGTTGTATTTGTATATGCCGCCGTTGGGACTTGTACCGAAATAGACGGTCCCACCGCTTACAACGATACTGTTGATCGACCAGACATCATCAAAACCCTTGAACTCCTTAATTAACGATTCTGCCGCCCGCCCCAGTTGAATCGTCCCGCGCGAGCCAATCACAACCTTTTCGGCACGCCCTTTTAGTAAATCCGAGCTGCTGTTATGACGAGTAATCTTGCTGCTGACCGCCAAAGAGGCTGAACTCAAAACAAGACAGAGCAAAGCCGCAAGGCCTGCCCTGAGTGAAGTCGAAGGGATTAATTTGAAATCAGAACCGAGTTTATCTCTCATAGCTACTCCCAAAATAGAATTAAGAATTGAGAATGAAGAATTAAGAAAGGGTAATTCCTAATTTAATTCTCAATTCTAAATTTATCATTCTCAATTGTCTTTCGTCCTTTTATTTTTCAACTGTTATTTGCAAGACTCTCTTGTCAATCACAACCGTGCCCGTTTCCAGACTTCGTTCGAGCCAGTGCGAATACGGCCGGATTCTCAGCACCCTTTTCGTGTCCTGCAGGAGCAGCGCCTTGGTTGCCGGCAGGTCCGGCAGCTCGGCCTTTTCAATTATGACCCCGCCCGACGGCAAAGCCAGAAGGCAATACAATTTATCTCTGCTGATTTGCAGGGAATTATTTAGCGCATCAATCAGAGACGGCAAACTTTGGGCAATGAATCTATGTGGGGCCGCCTTGACAAGGAACTGCTCGTAATCACGACAGCCGCCCACAGTCAACTCATACTTTCCCGGTGCCAGATCTTCAGGTATTTCCAGGCTCCACTGATATCGCTTCTTTCCCGCCAAAACAGATTCGAGAACGGCGTTTATCTCGATGCTCCGGCCGGCTTTTACTTTCGAATCGGACAAATCGACCG
>CAZHBL010000930.1:0-1996 GCA_964530105.1 uncultured Pirellulales bacterium
GCCCTGCAGGGATTCGGACAACTGCTCCAGACAATCGAGCTTGTCAACAAAAGAATCAATCCTAACCTGACGGTCAAAGGAGTTTTGCTTTGCATGTTCGACAGCAGAGCGTCACTGCCCAACGAGGTCAGGGCCGATATCGAACAATTCCTCAACAACGCGCGCGGAACCAACAGCGCCTGGGCGCAGGCGCGGATTTTGCCCACATTTATCCGGAGAAATATCAAGCTCGCCGAGGCGCCCAGCTACGGCCAGACAATCTTCGAATACGAGCAAAACTGCCATGGCGCCGAGGACTACAGGAAGGTAGCGGAATTCGTACACGCACAATTCCAGCCGCCAGCACAGACCGAGATACCGCAGCCCCCTACCATTGGTGAGATTCAGGATGAGCCCGATTTTCCGGAACCTCCGGCGCCGGAAATACAACCGCTGGAATTCGATGAAAATCCCAATGAGTCTTTACCGTCTCCTGAGCCGGTATCGCAGCCCGACTCGCAGTCCGATTTGCAGGTACCGCCACAGCCGCCTGCAGGGCCCGCCGGAGACGACCAGAGCCAAAGCAAGCCTCCGTTCGAAATCAGATCGATCCCGCAATCTGAGCCTCATACACCGACCGAATTTACACCGTCGAACAGAGACCCGAACCAGCACGAAACCGGATACGGCGAATATTGATCCTGCCATCCACAGAACGCCGAAATCCGAAACCGACCTCAGGTACGTAGCTAAACTATTCGCGGAGCCAACCTTATTTTTGTCCGCCCTGGTCGGCCGTCTTATCCAGAAGCCCGCGCCCTTTCATCCAGTCGGCACAGCGGACCATCCAGCTCGAACAGGCGCCCTTACCGAGACCCGGTCCGAATCCGTGACCCCCTTTTTCGTAGATGTGCATTTCAGCAGGGACCTTGGCCTTTCGCAGAGCAAGGTAGAAAGCAATGCTGTTCTCGGGCGGTACGCCATTATCATCGTCGGCGTGAACCAGGAACGTAGGCGGCGTCTCGGGCGTCACCTGCTTTTCATTCGAAAGGTTCTCAACAAGATCAGCATCGGGATTTTCACCCAGCAGATTACTTCGAGAGCCCTTGTGGGTATACCATTCAGTGAACGATATAACCGGATACATGAGTATCATAAAATCAGGCCGGCAACTGCTGCAGTCTATTTCATCGACAGGCTCACTGTATCGAGTATTAAAATGTGTGCCGGCGCTCGATGCCAGATGTCCGCCCGCCGAAAAGCCGATAATTCCTATCCGGCCGGGATCAACGCCCCACTGCCCCGCCCTGCTGCGAACCATCCTGATTGCCCGCTGGGCGTCCTGCAACGGCGCCGGATGACCGTAGCCGGCCCCGCTGTTGCGATGGCGGTATTTGAGAATAAAACCGGCGACTCCGATTGAGTTGAGCCATTCGGCTATCTGGCGGCCTTCGTGGTCCATCGCCAGAAAGCCGTAACCGCCGCCGGGAAATATCACCACCGCGGCGCCGGTCGCTTTTTCCTTTTCCGGCAGGTAGATAGTCAACGTCGGCTTGTCGCCATCGTCAGTTCCTTTGGCTCCCGGGGCGCCATCCGGCCAGAGCAGCTCGACCTCATGCGAGTCTGCCGCTTTTCCGGCCGGTACTGTTACAATAAACATTATCGCAATAATTACACAAACAAAAGCGATTCTAATGTCACGACTCATCTGGCTCTCTCCTAAAGAAGACCGTTAATCTTACCCGGACCAAAATCTGTGTTTCACAAATAAATCTTGTATTTTTCATCCTGGTTTTAGTTTAATCGGTGTTGGATGAATTGGATATGAAAAACTTTTCAACTTTTATTTAAGAACAGGCTGGATTTTTATCAAATCACCCGCTGGGGATTTTGCAATCGGTCTTTAATGAAGTTTAGAAACTCGGCGGCATAGGTCTCATCGACGACTCTGCGGTCGGCAGCAACAGACAGGCTTAGCATTTTTCGCACCGTTATTTCGCCCTCTCTGCAGACAACC
>CAZHBL010000931.1:0-1988 GCA_964530105.1 uncultured Pirellulales bacterium
TCATACCATGGCAAAATATGAATGTGTAGCATAATCTATGTACTGGTTAGTAACTTAATTGAACTCTCAGGGCTGCGGGCTTTTTACCTCGCGGCCCTTTTTTCATCCCGATCTGAAGGTCCGGGCCGGCGATTGGCTTTGAATTGGCTTTGTTTTTCAAATTAACCACGAATTCACACGAATAAACCACGAATTAAAACTTTCGCATTCGACATTCAATCCTGATTCCCTGCTTTCTGTCTCCTGTATTCTATTCGTTAAGTATTATACTAAATTAAATGCAGAAAATCAACCAATTTCCAAAAAAATCTCCGTGAGACGCATTTTGTGTCTCGTTTCTCTCTAAAGCAGGTTAATTAAAGGAAAATGTACCGTATCCCATGAATTTCCCCTTTTAATTGTATCAATTATTCTTAATACTATCTTTAACGACTTTTTCCTTGTACAAATTTTTTCATTTGCTATACTTCGATGAGTCTTATGGTGTTATTGCAGAGAAAACAAAGGATCCTCATGCGAGCTTCACCATTCCTCTATTTCCACATTCTCTTAAAACTATATGTCAAAGTCTCTAACTATAAGAAAAATCATGAGTCAATTGCTCGTCGTTGCTAACAGGCTACCGCTCAATATGATAAGAAAAGCGGGAGATCTGCATTTTCGCCCAAGTCCGGGCGGACTTGCTGTGGGTCTGTCATCACTGCCCGAATCCTGTGAACGGCTCTGGTTGGGCTGGCCAGGTGTGACGAATGAGAAGCTCAAAGCTGATGAGAAGGATCAAATCAGAGAGCGACTCGCTTCTGAACACTGCCATCCGGTATTTCTCTCAAGAAGGCAAATGGAGGAATACTACCAGGGGTTCTGTAATAAGACAATTTGGCCTCTGTTTCACTATTTCCCAAGGCGCACCGTTTATGAGGAGCATTTTTGGAAGACTTACAAACAGGTGAACAAGACTTTCTGTGATGAGGTGATGAAAATAGCCAGGCCAGGCGACTGTATATGGGTACACGATTACCAGCTCATGCTGCTTCCTCTGCTTCTGCGACAGAAGCTGCCTGACTCGAAAATCGGTTTCTTCCTTCACATACCTTGGCCGTCATTCGAACTTTTTCGCCTTCTACCCTGGCGTGAGCAGATACTGAACGGCCTGCTGGGGGCTGATTTAATAGGATTTCACACGTATGATTATGTTAGACACTTTCTCAGCAGCGTTTCCAGAACAATCGGGCTGGAGCACATGCTCGGCAATGTCAGCGTTGCCAATCGTGTTGTCAAGGTGGATGCGTTCCCGATGGGTATCGATTATGAGAAGTACTCGCGGGCTATCGACGATCCCGGCGTTGAGAATGAAGCAAACAAGATTAGAAGTAAAATTGGTGAGCGCAAGATCATCTTGTCCATAGACAGGCTGGACTACTCCAAGGGCATTATCGAGCGACTGGAAGCATTCGATTTGTTTCTTTCGGAGAATCCACAATACAGGGGTGTGGTCACTCTGATTATGGTGGCAGTTCCAACGCGTACGGGTGTTGAGGACTACAGGAAGTTGAGGAGCAGACTGGAACAGTTGGTTGGAAGGATCAATGGCGAGTACGGTACGATGGGCTACATTCCTGTGTGGTACTTATATCGATCCCTGCCTTTTGTGGAATTGGCTGCTCTGTACAATGTATCCGACGTAGCTTTAGTCACACCGCTGCGAGACGGCATGAATCTTATTGCGAAGGAGTTCATCGCGGCTAAAACAGGCAAACCTGGTGTGCTGGTCATAAGTGAAATGGCAGGTGCGGCGTGTGAGCTTGGAGAGGCACTCGTAGTCAATCCATGTAACAAAGGCGCTATAGTCGAAGCAATTAAGGAGTCCCTGGAGATGCCGCCGCTGGAGCAGCTTGAAAGAAACAAACTCATGCAGGAAAGGCTCCGTCGCTATAGCGTCTCGCGCTGGAGTCATGATTTTCTGAGTGCTCTATCGGACATCAAAAATA
>CAZHBL010000932.1:0-1986 GCA_964530105.1 uncultured Pirellulales bacterium
AGGCTCCGGCAGCCTGCCGGGATACTCTGATTGGTTGAAAAAGCCCATCGCACCACTCTGCGCGTTGCCATTCCACTGAAAATAATAAACGCCGGCTTCCGGGGTTAATTGCAGGTTCTTGCCCGGCCCTATAACAGACCAGTATGCCCCTCCAACTACACCGCTGTTGAACTTGTTCATGTCGCTGCCTGTAAGAGAGTTGCGATACCAGTTTGGAACGTCATTGTGAGGAAGCCCAGAACGGACGTATAATATGTCGCTGCTTGGACAGGGCTCATATGGATATGCCGAAGTCCCGTAGTTTTGGTCGATCCAACATTGTTCTCCTTCAACTGAGCTTGTTACGAACAACTGGACACTGTCAAGATACGCGTCCCAGCTCTCATCCATCACGCGAGCCCCCCCATCGAGCTGGGTCACACGGTTTAACGCATAACGGACATCCTTATAAAGCCTGTTCATGCGTATGCCAACATCTATGGCAGGATCTGCACCCGTACTCCAACCGAGGGTTTGAATAGATTGTTTGTAGTCTGGTGCAACAGCCGACAGATACACAATAATCATATCACCATATTTGTAATACGTACGCTTACCTCCACCACTGTCACGTGTATATCCATTGGGAAAACCAATGATATTGGCTTTACTTGTCCAGGCCAGGCCCCCGTTCCACGGTTGCCCTGAGAGACCAATTCTTGTTACGGGATCTCCTCCGCCGAAGTAAATGACTGTTGGCTTGTTCGTATCAAACGAAGCATTCTCCAGTCTCAGCGTGCTGGAACCGAAATTGGGAACGATGATGATCTTTACACTATCAGGCAGACTTCTCAGCTCGCCGTCACTAACCACCAGCTCAAACTCGCATTCCTGAATCTCATCCGTCTGGACAAAACCGCTAATCGCAGGAGTGGCAACGTTTGCATCACTAATTACTACGGATGGGCCGGAAATCTGACGCCATGCATAGCTCAGGCTGCCTGAATTGTCCGGGTCGTATGAGCCTGTCCCGTCGAGTGTAACCGGTTCGCGTGCGGCATACCGAGACAATCCCGCATTTGCGATGGGCGGCACTCCTTCGATATCCGAACCGATTCCAGGCTGTGTTAATAAAACCAAGATGAAAAATCCAATGATGACCAATCTCTTTTTTGAACTGTTAAACTGTTTCATTTTCGATTCTCCTTTCTGTTACTGCTCGCCATCCGGTTGTTCCGGCATGTTTTCCTGTTCCCAGTAAATCATAAATACTATCAAATCCTTTACATCCACCATGCCGTCGCCCCAGGGCATCGGACCGATGTCACACAATGAATTATCCGTACCCCAGTGATCGATAATGATGCACATATCTGCGGTATCGACCAAACCGTCGGCGTTGAGGTCCACAACAGGAATGATCGGGGCCTGCCAGATATCCCACATGCCCTGGCCGCCCGGTCGGGGGCTGCAGAAGTACAAAATAGAGCCATCGGCAGAGATATTCGGCATTATATCATCAGATGCAGAATTAACCGTCGGGCCAAGATTCATATGTTCATTCCAGTCATCGTCTATCGTTCGGCGCTTTGTCATCCACAGGTCGTGACCACCGGACCCACCCGGCCGCAACGAGTGAAAAAATAAAGTCAGGCCGTCGCCCGAGATAAATTCGCCGGACTCGTCAGCGGAACTGTTGACCAGCGGCCCGAGATTGACCGGTTCCGCCCAGGGCTCTTCCGTCGTCGCCCGACCGGCTGCCCAAATATCGGAGCCTCCGTATCCGCCCGGACGCATTGACGTGAAGTAAAACGTAAGGTTATCAGAGGAGATGCACGGCTTCCAATCGTGGGCGGAGGTGTTGAACAGAGTCCCAAGGTTCGTCGGCGCTCCCCACGGATCGTTCTTCGCGGCCCGTTTTGTCATCCATATATCCCAGCCCCCTTTGCCGCCGGTCCGGTTGAGCGCATCGAAGTAGAGTTCCAGACCGTCAGGCGAAATGTATTC
>CAZHBL010000933.1:0-1980 GCA_964530105.1 uncultured Pirellulales bacterium
GTGCTGCAACAGGCAACCTTTATTTTCAACGGGCTTTTCTTGAGGTTCCTGATTCGAACGAGTTCTTTGATATTTTCTATTATTGTATCGAACTTGAGCGGAGGCCGTATCCGTTCGAATTCTTCCTGTGTAGCTCCGTCGAAACTTACTTTAATTTGATCAAGTCCCGCATCTACAAGCTCATTGCTCTTGTCGGCTGTGAGGAGTGAACCGTTTGAAAATATGACCACTCTTTTAATACCTTTTTGCTTGGCATATCGAACGCGTTTAGCTAAATTCTTATCAAGTAACGGCTCGCCGAAATTGTGTAAATGAACATTGCCGCAATTATATTTGGAGCATTCATCTATTATTTTTTCGTAATGGGCATCATCCATGTGACAGACCGGCCGTTGCATTGCCCGATGCGGGCAGATTACACACTTTGCGTTACAGGCATTAGTTGTTTCGATCCGTACAGTATTGGGGAACTTGCTTAGCACGAGGTTGAATGCACTTCCAACGAGAGAGCAGGACATTCTTGACAATTTTCCGCTGTTCCGTTTTGTTTTGTTAACCACTCTTTGTCCTTTTTCAGGCTCATCGGGCACTGGTTGTAAAATTGCTGAGGACGTCCTCAAATATATGCCCATCCGGCGTAAAAACCATACCGTCAATTTCCAACCGTCTATTTTGTAGCCTCGATTATCAATAGTAGACAGTATTTTGCAATAAAATTCCACGCCGTTCCCTTATGGACTCATACGATAACGGCAACAAATTCCTGATATTCTCATCATTTTCTCATCTGTTGCTTTGTATTATGATGTAGTATACGGCCCGGAATGACCAATATAATATTGGCCGGCGTGAAACGAAGTCGCAATGGTTGGTAAAATGGCGAATCGAGCGTTTCGATTTACACAGGAATGCAATTCATAAGAAAGGAGCAGATTATGTTAAATCGGCGGATAACAACAGCTTTATTAATGTTAGGGCTTTTTGGTGTTGTAGCAGCTACCCTGTCGTGTGCTGCCGAGGTAAAATTCCAGGACACCTTCAACGTCGAGAAGACCGCCCTGGCGGACAAAGGCTCGAACACCTACATGATCCTCAATCCGGGCTACAAACTGATTCTCACAGATGGTAAGGACACTCTGATGATCACGGTCCTGGATGAGACGAAGATGGTCGATGGTGTAAGAACACGCGTCGTCGAAGAACGCGAGACTAAGGGCGGCAAACTTGATGAGGTCTCCCGCAACTATTTCGCCATCGATAAGGCCACCGGTGATATCTATTATTTCGGCGAGGATGTCGATATGTACGACGCCGACGGTAAAGTTACCGGCCACGAGGGATGCTGGCTGTCCGGCCTGAACAATGCGAAGTTCGGCCTGATGATGCCCGGTAAACCAAGGCCCGGCAGCCGGTATTACCAGGAGATGGCGCCTGAGGTGGCTATGGATAGAGCGGAAGTTGTCAGCGTCAGCGAAACGGTTAAAGTGCCCGCAGGGACGTTCAAAAATTGCCTGAAGACCAGTGAATCGAGTAGCCTGGAGAGCGGAGTCGAGGACAAGCTGTTCGCCCCCGGTGTCGGCCTGTTGAAGGACGGCGGCTTTAAGCTTACGAAAATCGAGGTCCCTCTGCGCGATACGGCTTTACCCGATTCGGTGGCGAAAACCTTCAAAGCAACGTTCCCCAACGCTGAGATTCTCAAGGTGGATGTGGATGCGGAAGACGGCGTCGCTGTCTACGACCTGGAATTTAAGGATGGGGCGACCGAGAAAGAAACGGATATCACAGCCGACGGAACTATGCTGGAGTTTACGATAGTAGTTGATGCTGAGGATGTTCCGGCCGCAGCTATGAAGGCTGTCCGGCGGGCCGCCCGAGGTTCAGTGATCGGGCGGATCGAGTATATCGAGATCAGCTATGAGGCCAAAAACGGCAGGGTTGTCAAACTGCCCGAAACCGTAATCAATTATGCCGTTGAGATGA
>CAZHBL010000934.1:0-1971 GCA_964530105.1 uncultured Pirellulales bacterium
CTTCTGTCCGGGCCGGGCTGTCCGGTTTGCGTGACCGACCAGGGCTATATCGACGCCGTTCTGCGATTGGCCGATCGCGATGACTGTTTGATCGCCACCTACGGTGATATGATTCGCGTTCCCGGCAAAAACGGCTCGCTTGAAACAAAGCAGGCAAAAGCCAACATCAGGATCGTCCTAAGCAGCGAAGATGCGCTGCAGTTGGCTAAGGATAATCCCGACAAGACAGTTGTTTTCATAGCGGTAGGTTTTGAGACTACGGCTCCTGCCACGGCTGTCGTCGTGAAAGAGGCGGCCGCCGAGACAATCTATAATTTCTGTATTCTCAGCGGGCACAAACTGGTGGTCCCTGCGATGCGAGCATTACTTTCGGAAAAAAATCATAATATCAACGCCTTTCTCTGCCCGGGACATGTCAGCGCGATAATCGGTTACGGAGCTTTCGCCGGGATTGTAGAAGACTTCTGCCGGCCTTGTGTGGTGGCAGGCTTTGAGCCGGTGCAGATAATCGAAGGACTCTGCGAAATCTGCCGGCAGCTTTCGGCAGGAAAAGCCGAGCTGAAATCGATATATTCGGCGGTAGTAACGGAAAAAGGTAATATTGCCGCACAGCAGATAGTTAATGAGTGCTTCGAGCCGGCGGACGGTTACTGGCGAGGGCTGGGTAAAATAAAAAAGAGCACGCTTAAATTAAAAGACAAGTACAGCCGGTTCGACGCCTTCAGGCGATTTGGCGTAAGCGAAGAACCAAGCGAAGAAATAAAAGGCTGTCGCTGCGGCGAAGTTTTGTGCGGATTGATAGAGCCGACGGAATGCGGATTGTTCGGCCGGGACTGTACGCCGCAAGAGCCGGTGGGACCCTGCATGGTGAGTTCCGAAGGTGCCTGTGCGGCGTGGTTTAAATATGGCCGGGAAAAAAGACGCAAACGATGAAAAAAACCGGAAACGACAGAATCTTACTCGCCCACGGCGGCGGCGGACAACTGATGGACGATTTGATCCGCCAACATATCCTGCCAAGTCTCAAAAATGACGCCCTGGCTGAATTGGGCGATTCGGCAAGGCTGGATGTAGCGGGAAGCTCGCTGTGTTTTACTACGGACAGCTACGTTGTCAAGCCGTTGTTCTTTAACGGCGGAGATATCGGGAAACTCGCCGTATGCGGTACGGTCAATGATCTGGCTGTCGCCGGTTCAAAACCTGTTGCCCTGACATTATCTTTGATAATCGAGGATGGTTTTGAAATCGATTTGCTGGACAAAATTCTGGCGAGTGTAGGCCAGACCGCCAACCGGATCGGCGTCGATATTGTTACCGGCGATACAAAGACCGTTGAAGCCGGTGCCGCGGACAGGATTTTCATCAATACGGCGGGAATCGGGATCAGACTGACTGGTGTGGATCTGGGCTTCGGAAAGATTGCCGTCGGGGACAAAATCATGATCAACGGCACGATCGGCGACCATGGGATGACTATTATTTCACAGCGGGAAGAGATGAAATTTCAATCGCAGTTGAGAAGCGACTGTGCGTCTTTGGCAGGATTGATTCGTGAGCTGCTGGAGAACACGAGCGGCATAAAGTTCATGCGGGACCCGACCCGCGGCGGATTGGCTGCGACGCTTAACGAAATCGCAAGAAGTACCGCCCTGAGCGTCGAAATTCGCGAAACTGATATCCCGGTCAGGCCGGCGGTGCAGGCCGCGGCCGACATGCTTGGCTTCGATGTGCTTACAATCGCAAATGAAGGTAAATTCGTCGCGATTGTCTCGCCGGAATCCGTCAACGACTGTTTGAGTATCTGCAGAAATAATAAGCTGGGTAAAGAAGCAAATATCATCGGTGAGGTTGTAGGGACTCTTGATGTGCCTTTGGTGGAAATTGAAACACGGATCGGCGGAAAAAGAATCGTTCAGATGCCGTACGGGCGCGAGCTGCCGAGGATATGCTGATGCACGAAACGATGGTGGC
>CAZHBL010000935.1:0-1971 GCA_964530105.1 uncultured Pirellulales bacterium
ATGTACAGGATCCCCTTGCCGGTCACACTGTCGTACGTTCCTGCATAATGGAGCCATTCATCCCACCCATGGGAACCTACGCCATTCAAATTGAAGATTGTAGCCCCAGTAGCGCCACCCACGCCAACAGTGCGGAGCAGCCATCTAAAGGTGCCGTCATTATTAATCTGAGGGTGCATGACCCATGTGTTGTCGGATGCTCTTGTACTCATTAGGGCGTGTTCCTGACCCGTCTTGCGACATTTTGCCCAGGCGGCAAGCGTAATAGCAGACTTTGGAATATCTTCAGCAGGATAATGCGGGCTGTCCAGATCGAGATAACTATAGCCTGTCGGCCCCCATATTCCCTGGAATTCGGCAGCTCCATACCACTTGATGCCGCTTGGAGCTCCCGAGACGTCGCCGCATACAGTGCCATGGTGGCCTCTTCCCGATTCATCGGGGACGATCAAGCCGACATCATCATAGGAGTAGTATATAACCAGATTCGGATCCCTGGGAATCTCAGCAGAAGCGTTATTAGCCAGACCCAGCAGACAAACAAAAGAAACTAAGTAAATCAATTTCCTACACATAATGGTCCTCCTTATTGAAAATTAGGGTAATAAAACGGTGGAAAATTACTTAACGTTTGCTGCATTTTATCCTCACCAGACCAGAATATTTTTGACTTGAGACCACCTCCTTCCTTCTAAGGCCGGCAGTTTACTTGTAAGATAAAACTTATCTCCAAAGTAACGGCTTCAGTTGCCTCATCTGTACTCTGTTGTTCTGCATCTGTTTAGAAAATACAAAAAGACTACAAGAGTATCGCCTGTCGGAAAGCTAAAATGCCTCAGATAGAAATCTGCACGGGCACACGCTTTACCAACCTTAGTATATATAAATCCTCCATTCCAGGTCAAGGAAATTTCTTGTGCAATTGCACCCGGATTATCCTTGTCTCATTTTTTCCTTGCAATCCGGCCTGGGGACAGCAATATTTGGTAGCAGATTGAAAGTAAGAATCCGTAAAAAGCAATAAGGTTATACAATTAGGAAAGGACAGATTATGAAACTAGCAGCAGAATTCCCAGCACAATCCGGAGCGGCAAATATGAAGAAAAAGCTCGGTATCTGGATGCTTTGCATCTTCTTGTTTGTTGCTTTATCGCCGACCGGGTTACACGGGCAGAATCCGGATTTCGACGGTCTGAATATGAGCATGGCGAGTTTGCCCCGTTTGTCGAACGCCAAAACTCGCTCTGTCAGTCCCGAGAATTTCACAGGTGAAAAGGGCAAAGGGGGCATGGCAACCGAAGGCACCGGCGCAAGGGCGGCCCGTGAGCTGGGACAAAAATGGAAAGTCTCTCCTTCGGTAGTGATTAAAGCCGGCCGGACATTCGTCATGGCCGACATCAAAGGTTCCGGGGCGATCCAGCACATCTGGATGACTCCGACGGGAAACAACCGGTTCAATATTCTGCGAATCTACTGGGACGGCGAGGAAACTCCCTCGGTCGAATGCCCGGCGGGCGATTTCTTCGCGTGCGGTCTTGGACAATATACGAAAGTGACCTCTCTGCCCGTTTGCGTTAATCCCGGCAGCGGATTCAATTGCTATTGGCAAATGCCGTTTCGCAAAGGCTACAAGATTACGATGACCAATATCGATGAAAAGGATATGGTTTTGTATTACCAGATCGATTACACATTGACTGAAATTCCGAAAGACATGGGCTACCTACACGCCCAATTCCGGCGTGTCAACCCGGTCCCGGATAAACAGGATTATACGATTCTCGACGGCGTTCGCGGACAGGGACAATACGTCGGGACCTATATGACATGGGGCTCGAACAGTCCGGGCTGGTGGGGCGAAGGCGAGATTAAGTTCTTCATGGATGGCGATAAGGAATTCCCGACTATCTGCGGCACCGGAACCGAGGATTATTTCTGCGGCTCGTACGGTTTTCAAAAACCGGGAACGAG
>CAZHBL010000936.1:0-1970 GCA_964530105.1 uncultured Pirellulales bacterium
CTCATATTTTTTGCGGAACTGCTCAATAGTAATTCCTCGTGTATAGGCGACGGCACGTTCGTATTCATCAGAGCGTAAAGCGGTTGCCTCGACGATACCCGGAGCAATGCCTACAACACGGATGTTGTGCCTGCCAAGCTCTTTTGCCCACGAGCGTGTCATAGAATAAATCGCCGCTTTGGTAGCCGCATAAACGCTCTGGCCCTCAGAACCTTCCAGTCCGGATTCGGAAGTCATATTGATAATAACGCCCCCCCTGCCCGATTTAATCATCACCCTCGCTATGGCCTGGGCACACAAATAGTATCCTTTCTGGTTTATTGAGACCATCTTGTCCCAAATCTGCTCGGTCAATTCCTCTTTTCCCGCCGGGTCAACAAGCAGTCGTGGAATAAGAATGCCCGCATTATTGACGAGTATATCAATACTGTCGAAAGCATTGAGGGCCGCTGCAACCATAGCATCCACACTTGCCTTGTCAGTCACATCGGTTTTTGCGAAGATGTGATTACCGCCGAACTCCTCCCTCAAACCCACGGCGAGCTTGCTGCCGCCCCGCTCGTCTACATCGGCGACCACGACGTTTACCCCGACCTCGGCAAATCCATGACAAACTGCTCTTCCGATGCCGCAGGCCCCGCCGGTTACGATTGCGACTTTATTTTCCAAATTGAGCCAATCCATCTGGTCCGGTCTCCAAGTATATCCAATTGCCGCTAATATATTACATTTCGATCACTGCTTTGATAACGCCGTCACGATAGCCGGCGACCAAATCGAAGGCCTTTTGTGTTTCCTCCAGTGAGAAATGATGCGTTACCATAAAGTCAACGTCGACTTCGCCGGAAGCAATCAAATCAACGGACTTCTGCGTGAATTCATTTTGCCTTCTTATGTTTACAATAGTGATCTCTTTTCTTCGCATCTTGTCGATGGCTAAAGAGACCCTGTCAAATCGCGGGATACCGGTGAGAACCAACATGCCGCCGGCCCTGAGCATATCCATGCACTGATCGACTGTTTCCTGCTGGCCGGCACATTCGAATGCGACATCCAGCCCGTCCGGCTGCTGCTTGAGTATTTCATTGACAATATCCTGCTTGTCCGGGTTTCCGACCCAGGTTGCGCCGGCTTTTTTCGCCGTATCAATACGCTCCGGAATCTTCTCAGTCATATAACAGGTATTTACATCTTTCGCCTTTGCACTGACGAAGGTGCATAAACCGATAGGACCGGCACCGAGGATCGCGATGTTCGCATTTTTCGGCACCTTTGACCGTTCGACAGAATAGGCGGCAATCGATAGCGGCTCACACAAGACTGCTTGTTCGAAGGTAAGAGCACCTTTGGTGGGATAGCAGCATTCCTGCGACATAACAATATACTCACAAAGACAGCCGCCGCCCTGACCGGGCGTGCCGAGAAAACGCAGGTTATAACACGTATTCTCTCTGCCTATGTTGCATTGATAACAATTGTGGCAGTAAACTGCAGGATCAACAACTACAGCATCGCCGACTTTAACGTCCGTGACTGATTTGCCAACAGCCGCGACCGTCGCAGCGCATTCGTGCCCCACAATGAAGGGATACTCGACAATTTGCGCGCCGATTCTGCCGGTTTCGTAGTAATGCACATCGGATCCGCAGACACCTACCATCTCAATTTTCAGCAGAACATCCGTATCTTTTTCTATCTTCGGCTCAGGCACGTCCCTGAACTCCATTTGCCTCAAACCCGTCAGCACAACAGCCTTCATAAAGTCTCTCCGGAAATAATTTGTGCCGGCGTCATAAATTCGTAAGGCACAATTCACGTCGCGCAACGCCGGAATATTGCGCCCTTATACCAAAATTCCGCATTTCACGCCACCATTACCTGGCGGAAACCAGCTTTATCTCGTAGAGTTTCGGATAAAACTTGCCGGTCACGAACAATCTGCGGCCTGCCGGGTCATAAGCAATCCCGTT
>CAZHBL010000937.1:0-1962 GCA_964530105.1 uncultured Pirellulales bacterium
TCGATCCCGAACTGACCTGCTTTGCAAAAACTTTCGCCCGAAAGCTTCAACAGAACGCGATGATATTTGCTCTGAGCCACAATTTCGCATCTCGTTTTTCGTATCTCGTATTTCGCACTTCATACCTCAACTGAGATACGATTCAAGATTCACGAGATACGTTTATTATCCGACTTCAAATCGGACAAATCTTTTTATTTTTGCCTGGCCGCCGGCTTGTTTGGCGGCGTCGGCAACGACCTGCTCGACGGTCCTGCTGTCGTCTTTTACAAAAGGCTGCTGTAGAAGGCAGTTTTCAGCGTAGAATTTATTCATCTTGCCTTCGACGATTTTCTCAATGATATTTGCGGGCTTGTTCTTGACCTGTTCGGCGAAAATGGCCTTTTCCCGTTCTATAGTCTCGGGGGCAATCTGATCTTTATTAAGCGCCAGGGGCTTGGTTGCGGTTATGTGCATGGCTATGTCTGAGGCGGTTTTTAGCACGTCTCCGGCTGCGATGGCTTCGTTGCTGGTCTCAAACTGGACCATTGTTCCGACTTTTTCATTGAAGTGAATATAAATGCTAATCAGTCCTGGGCCATTGAGCTTGTATTTGGCGTAGTCTCCAACCTGGGTTTTCTCACCGGTTTTACTGACTAATTCGGTCATAATATCACCAAATTTTCTGCCGTCGGCAGAGGTCTCAAGAACATTCTCAATACCTTCATCGGCCGGGCAGGCCAGGGCTACGTCGGCCAGAATTTGTGCCGTAGCCACAAAATCATCGCTCTTGGCTACAAAATCCGTCTCGCAGCAAAGCGTTGCCAGTGCTGCCGTCTTACCGTCTGGGCTGATTTTGCTTACGACCAATCCTTCGGAAGTGTCTCGACCGGCACGCTTTGCCAGGGTCGCGAGGCCTTTTTTTCTCAGTAAATCTATTGCTTTTTCGACATCACCATCCGTGTCCTGAAGAGCTCTTTTGCAGTCCATCATTCCCTGACCGCTCATTTTCCGCAGTTTCATAACCATCGCTGCTGAAATGTCCGCCATCTTAAAAACTCCTATTCTCTTGTGCTTCGTGGATTCTTACTTGTATTATGCTAACCGGCGGTAGAACCGCCGGCTAAATATCTAAGGACGATCTACTATTGGCTATTTGCCGTTTTACCCGGGTTCCTGCTGCTCAGTTTGACTTTCTTGCGAAGGAGCGTCTGCAATCTGTACAGGGCTTTGCTCAATATCGCTCGTTGCTTGAGGTTTTTCTTCACTGGCGCGGGCCAGTACCGGTCTCTTTGGGCGGATGCGTCTTGGCCGTTGCGGCACTTCCTGATGAACTGCAGTCATCGTTTTGCCAATCGCTACCGCATCGGCCAGTTCGTTAAGTAACAGATCGACCGCCCTGATCGAATCATCGTTTGCTGGAATCGCCACGTCCACCGTGTCAGGATCCGAATCTGTATCGAGAAGTCCTATGGTAGCAATGTCCAGCTTTTTGGCCTCCCGAAGAGCAAGATATTCCTTCTTCGCGTCAACTACGACAACGGCACCCGGCAAACGGGACATATTCCGAACGCCCTGCAGATTAGCTTTAATCTTTCGCATTTCGCGTTTTAGCCTCGATGCCTGCTTTTTGCTCTCACTTTCCAGCGTTCCATCTTCGACCATGGCTTCCAACTGCTCCAGTCTCTGTAGTCGGGAGCGTATTGTTCTAAAATTGGTAAGCATCCCGCCAAGCCATCGCTGAGAAACATAGTGCATCCCACACTTTTCAGCAATAGATTCTACAGCTTTTTGGGCCTGGCGTTTTGTGCCTACGAAAACGACGTCTTTGCCGGAAGAAACTACATCAGCAAGAAGTTTTTTCGCGATAAGCAGCCCTTTTAAGGTTTTTTTGACATCGATGATATGGATATTGCCGCGTTTTGCGAAAATGAATGGAGCCATTTTCGGATCCCATCGGCTCACGCCGTGTCCAAAATGCAC
>CAZHBL010000938.1:0-1960 GCA_964530105.1 uncultured Pirellulales bacterium
TTGCTTATCAACTCTGACCTCTGTCAAAAATCACTCATTTTGCGGAAGTCTTTCAAAAAACCAACCGTTGTCTACTCTGCTGATAATACAGTACGAAATAACCATGCCGTCCTCCGGATGTCGTTCAGAACGCTTCCTATCTGCTTGCCACCCATTCGATAATTGATATCACGGCGTTCGAGCCAACCCGTTCATTACGGGCCTGGATAATGAGTTTGCCCTCAGAAGTTTGTTCTGGGCCGACTCGCTGCTGGAGCCATTGGCCATCTTGAAAGTCCTCGACCAGGCCTAACGATTTTCCTGCCACACTTACTGTCTGCCTTCGCCCGCCCTCAAAACTGTCCGGATCAATCACGTAAACACGCACTGTCCCGGCAGCATTCTTAGGCACTGTCAGCTCTATCTGAAGCTCATTGTTGTCGGCCCGGCAGTGATACACGGGCAACTCCCAGCCGTCGTACGCATAGCCTGTCCTGGCCTGTGCCGAGAATCCCTGCTCTGCATAGATTATCTCACGCTCCGGCCGGCCACATAGCATGTAGAGCTGCACGCCGCGATCTTTGAGGGATTCGGCGGTCGGGAGTTTTTCCTGGTCCGGCCAGAACGCAATCTCCGGCGCCGGCGCACGCTCCGCGGCGGGCGGCATCGCAGGCGGCGCTGCGTGCGGCTCGATTTGATACCAATAAACTACGCTTGACAACTGAAGCGTGCTGCCGGGCTTGCTGAACTCCCTTTGGAAATACGGATTCTCATTCTCGCCGAAGCCAACCATAACGCGAAGCGAATTCTCGAAACTTATTGCATCGTTTATGAAGAAACGGTATCCCAACGCCCCTTTCAGGAACGGGAAGTATCCTGTCAAAGGAAACATATTCTCCGTCTCCGGATAGCCCCAGCTAAAGCCGAATGAATCCTCGATGCCCTGAAATTCGATAGATGGTTTCTCTTCACCATCGATGTAGAACTTCTCATTCATATCGACAGGATACCCGGCCCGCCCGGGCCGACGCACCGTTACATTCCACCCGATGAATTTGCCTTTCCCTTTCGCCTCCAGAGCTATGTAGTCGCGCTTACCCAGTAGCAATGCTTCCTGACGCCAGTGAGAATGAAAGTAGCCCGCGTCGTCGGCGATGCGTTCGGCCGTGCGATACATAACGTAACTATAACACGGCATCATCCGCCAAAGCTCTTCACCTGGCTCGACCGGCCCATCATAGACAAGCTCGATCTTGGCGGACTTGCGGAACGGCATCGGAAAGTACGCATTGAATCCGCGCCGTTTGTTTACCATTGCCGTATTGACCTGTTCCCGCAATCCCGCCGGGTCGCAGAAAAAATCGACCAAAGGGCAATCCACGCTTGGTGAAGTCTCGCCGTCCCAATACATCTTCAACAAAAGGTCCCGGTTCAGCTTCAGGACTGCCGGCATCGCAAAGTGTATCATTGTTATTGTCGCAGGCCCCTTGATATCCGCGACGACCACACTCTTGGACGAATTGAATCGTGCGCTAAGCGGATTCTCAATCCATAAGGCGTTTTGCGCTGCCGTCCTGCCTGGCGTCAGCGTCGGCAATTCTTCAATAGCCGAACCAGCGCTGCTCACAGGCCCGGTCAAAAGCGCCGCCAAAATAATACACATCGAGTAACGTGCCATACAAAATCTCCGTGTGAAAACCATAATCCAAAACGCCTTAACGTATTGCTCGTAAATACATATCTATATTACTCCTTCTGCACTTTCAATCAAGAATATCAAAATATGGATTTTCAGGATCATTCGCCACAGAGAGCACAGAGCTCACAGAGAAAAAATAGTAAATAGTAAATCGAAAATAGTAAATGAGTTAATTGGCCTACCAATCAAGGCACGTGACATTCTTAAAAAAGTACCTGACCCCTGACACGAATGGCACTTCCATAAGCAATTCTTCATGTTGGCAATCGTCGTTTTTGGCTC
>CAZHBL010000939.1:0-1956 GCA_964530105.1 uncultured Pirellulales bacterium
TTTTGTTATTAGATAGAATCCTCTTAAGACTTGACAGTTGCCGTTTTGAGCCTAAAATCACAGCCTATGGCTGATTTGCCCCAACGAAAGAAGAAAAAGAAAAAACACAATCCCGTCATAGATTGGCTTGCCTATTTTGTGCTGCGGATTCTTATAGTTTTTCTTTACCTGTTCGATGTCGAGACCAATCTAAACACTGCTTGTTTTCTCGGTCGATTGTTGTGGAAACACTATCATCGCGGCCGAAACCGTGCTTTGGAAAATCTTCGTGCAAGCTTCCCGGAAAAGAGCGAACAATGGATATGGCGGACAGGCCGGCGAAGCTTCGAGCACCTTGTGATGCTGACGATAGATATTTTGTTTACGCCCCGGCTGGTAAAAAAGTATAACTGGCGCGATTACTCCCGGTACAAAAACGTCGAACGGGCCAAATGGCTGATGCTGGAAGGACGAGGCCTGCTGATGGTCGGCGCTCATTATAGCAATTTTGAAATCATCGGTTATCTTCTGGGCCTGTTTGGTTTTGAAGTCTACAGCATCGCCCGACCGCTGGATAACAAGTACATCAGCAGATATCTATACGGAGTCCGTAGGGCTGCCGGGCAAAGAATTATCGACAAAAAGGGCGCATCGATGCGAATGGAAGAACTCACTTCGAGAGGCGCTTCGCTCTGTTTTGTTGCCGACCAGGACGCCGGCAAAAAAGGGATTTTCGTCGATTTCTTCGGCCGTAAAGCAAGCACTTATAAGAGCATAGGCCTGCTCGCTATAACCAAAAACATGCCGATTGTAGTCGGTTACAGCAGAAGGATTAATAATCGCTTCTACTTCGAAATCGGGATCAATCGCATTATCTTCCCCGAAGAATGGGCCGACAAAGACGATCCGTTGAAATGGGTGACGGCGGAATATACCAGGGCGATTGAAGAATTCGTGCGGGAAGATCCGAGCCAATACTGGTGGGTGCATCGCCGCTGGAAGCGCAGGCCGAAAGAAGAAAGGAAAGCTTAGCACCCAGCACCTCCAATAGACTGACGTTTGCACAGGAAAAACTCGCGGCCCATACCGATTTATCCGGTACGGGCCGCGTTTATTTTACAAGCATTAGTATGTACCTAACGCTTTTATGTCACGAAGGCTCTCTAAACTGTTGACGCAAACTCAATTCCGGCTTTATACGAGCTGGTCGCAGCCGGTCGCGATGCCGCGGAAGGTCCCGGGACCGGGTTTCATTTCTTCCTGCTTAGGTACGAGGTCCTGCTTGGAAGCATTCAGCAGCCAGCTCCAATTGAAGGTCCTGCCGGTATAGGCCGCTATCCGCGCGCCGATGGCCGTCAGCGTGCTCTCGGCGATCCGTTGACCCTCGTTGAGTACGTTGCCGCTGCGGATGCTCTTGACCAGGTCGATATGCTCCTGGTCCATTCCGTTGACGTGTTCGCCGTCGAACTTCCAGGGATTTTCTCCGAAGATACTGCTGTTGCAGTCACTTGTGCCCTTGGTGCCGACGATCTTCTCATCGTAGCGTTGGGTGCCGGGGCTGTGTCCGCTGAAGCTCAGGCAGCGTGCGCCGTTGGGATACTCGAACTCTGCGAAGATATGGTCCCAGATGTTGCCGTTGTATTTCTCCCAGCCTTCTTCACTGCCGTTATTGTATTTGCGGCAGACTTCCTTCGCTGAATTGATTTGTGAATCGATATAGCTGCGCCATGCCCGTCCGCCTACGGCTGTGAACTTTGCCGGCGGGCCGTTAAAACACCAGTTCATCACGTCGATATTGTGAATATGCTGCTCGCAGATTTGGTCTCCTGAAAGCCATGTGAAGTGATACCAGTTATGACACTGCCACTCCAATTCGCTCATTCCTTCCCGAGCGCCGCGGTACCAGATACCGCTGCCGTACCAGTAGCACTGGCCGCCCACCAGCTCGCCGATCTGGCCGTCGTGGATGCGCTTCAT
>CAZHBL010000940.1:0-1948 GCA_964530105.1 uncultured Pirellulales bacterium
TCATTCGCGGCGAGAACTTCTATCGCGGCGGCAAAAGCCCCGGCATATACAAGGACGGTGCCGTTGCCAACATCGCCACGTTCCATAAGAGTATTCTCGAAGGCAATTACGAGAATCCGACCGTCGAGCCGAGCGTTCGCAGCAATCTGATTACAATCCTCGGCCGGACCGCCGCCTATACGGGCGAGAAAGTAATGTGGAAGAGCCTTGTCAAAAGCACGGAGAAACTTGACGCCGATCTAAAAGGCCTGAAGTCGTAAGTGAATCGGGGCAATGCCCTGATGGTTATTTCCTGGAGGTATAAAAAAAATGGAACGTTTACAAATAACCCGCCGCCAGATGATGGTCAGTGCCGCTCGTGCTGCCGCCGGGCTCACAGTGACATGCTCCTGTGCTCCTTCGCTCAAGCGAGAGCAAACAACAGCTCCCACCGGATTTAAGCTGGGCGTTTGCGACTGGACGGTAGGAAAGACCGCAGACCCGGGCTCCTTCGAGATCGCCAAACGGATAGGGCTGGACGGCGTGCAGGTGGATTTCGGAAGGGGTGAAAACCACCTGCCTTTGTTCGATGAGGTATTACAGCAGAATATTCTCGACGAGGCCCGCAAAAATAAAATGGAAATCCCCTCGCTGGCAATGGGTGTGCTCAACAGCGTCCCGTACAAAAGCGACCACCGCGCCGAGCGATGGGTACGTCAGGGCATCGACGTGGCTGATGCGATGGGAGTCAAGTTGATTCTGCTGGCCTTTTTCGGCGAAGGCGACCTGCAAAAGGACGAGCAGGGCGTTAACACGGTTGTCCAGAGGCTCAGGCAGATTGCACCCGATGCGGAAATAGCAGGCGTGACTCTCGGCATCGAATCGTGGCTCAGCGCCGAGCAGCACATCGATATTATCGAAAGGGTCGGCTCGCACGCCGTCAAGGTCTATTACGACGTGGCCAACTCGCACAAGATGGGCTATGACATCTACAAGGAAATCCGCCAGCTCGGCCCGCTTATCTGCCAGTTTCACGCCAAGGACTACGATAACCTGTACGGCAAAGGCTCGATAGACTTCAAGGAGGTCCGCGCGTCGATAGACGATGCCGGCTATCGCGGCTGGCTCGTGATAGAAGGCACGAAGACGCCGCTGGGCCTCGAGGAAAGCTACCGATACGACACCGAATACCTGCGGGGCATCTTTCCGAAAAAAGTATAGCAACACAGGGCAGGCAAAACCCGGCTTTGAGCGAGGGATTGCTTCGGGATTGCCTCTGTATTTTGTCATTCCTGCGCGAGCGGGAATATGAATAGCTGAATGACTCAAAAAACAGAGAAAGGACCGGACATGAAATCGCATCACTATACCACACTTTTAGCCGTATTAGTTCTCGCTGTGGCACAGCTCGCTACGGGCACACCGCTGGATGATTATATCGCAAAACCTGATGATAGCTACACTTACAGCGTTGTCAAGACCGTTTCCGGCCTGGGTTATACCGCTTATATTCTGGATATGACCTCGCAGACCTGGCGCAACAAAGACGAAGTCGACCGCCCGGAATGGAAGCACTGGCTGACAATTGTCCGGCCCGCCAATGCCACCGGCGATAAAGCACTGTTGTGGATAACCGGCGGCAGTAACGGCCGGCCTGCGCCAGAATCACCCGACAAAATGCTGGTTGGCATCGCCCTTAGTGCCGGGGCGGTTGTTGCCGAGATAAAAATGGTACCGAACGAGCCGCTGGTCTTCCCGGACGGTGGCAGACCTCGCTCGGAAGACGGAATCATTGCTTACTCCTTCAGCAAATGTCTGGCTACTGGCGACAATTCCTGGCCGCTCCTGCTGCCGATGGTAAAAAGCGCCGTCCGAGCGATGGACACGATTCAGAGCCATCTTAAATCTCTCAACTCCGGCGCGCTCGATATCAAGCAGTTCGTGGTCTCCGGCGGCTCGAAGCGGGGCT
>CAZHBL010000941.1:0-1947 GCA_964530105.1 uncultured Pirellulales bacterium
CTCTCGAATCCGATGCCGCCGGGCGAACCGGTGCAGGAGGACCATGCCGAATCATCGAAAGCACCGCCGCCTTGCCATTCGTCGCCGATATCGCCGACTGGAACGAGCACCCGTTTTTCAGCGTTCTCAGGCAACAGGGCGTTCGCCTGCTGTGGTGTGTCCGAAGAGCGGGGATCATTTCCATCGAGAGTATAATAAATCTTGCCGGTAGAGGTGCTCATAGTCAACCTAAGACTGCTGTTAATTTGCCCGCCGGAATGACTGAGTGTGGGGGGTTGAATGCTTGGGTACCAGCCTACACTTTTAAACTGGTTGAGCACAACGTTGGTGCGAGTCTGAAGATAGTTTAGGATACGATTGATCTCAGGACGCCAGTGCTGATCTCTCGTAAAGGGTATAGAACGCTGAGCATCGCCCCATCTTGCAGACTCGGCAATAATAGCCAGATCAATCTCATCGGCACGGGCCTGAATCATGGCCTGCGAGACGCTCGGCATCAGAAGACCGTCATTAAAGAAGTGTTTATAAACGTGGTCGGCAAAGTGCATGCGATAATCCTCATTGCTTGTAATAAGCTGCTCGTGAAGCCAGTGAGGATTAAAGTATCTGAACTGTGCGCCGGCGGAAGTAAACGGCGTTACCATGTTTTCTTCGCTCTGGCTTACGCCGAGGGTGTGTTCGTTGTCGTGGTGAAACCACTTCCAGCCGTCGGGGTTCTTGCGATTGTAGATGCCGTAGGTATTGTTTGGTATGTTGCCGAAGCGGGAACCGGGACCGTCTCTGTCGCCGGTATAGTATTCAATAATCATAAAATCGATGAGATTGTCCACATCGAGCAGCCTCTCGTAGTTCGGATTAGGTGTGCCGTCCGGATTCATTCCCTGAACTCTATAGTAAGCGGCATTGTCGCCAAAACCCGCTCTTGTCGCATCGTATAGCCGGCGATAAGCTTCCAAATTACCATCAGTGGCTAACATCGCATTGCCCTGCTCGCGTTCCATTTTTGCTACGTCATAGTCTTCCTTATTGCCTCCGAGATATGATTCTGCATACGAGGCTTCGGATCGCTCCTGAGTTTGGTGGAGGCCCCAGTATTGGCCGTTTATGTAGAGGTGGTAGTACCGGCTTCTTGTATATGGATGTCCCATCATACCCTGGACGTCTCTGGAGTATACCTCTCGAACCATAGTGTTCTGGCTGTCACCGTCACAAGCCCATGAATAGTTCTGACTGCTTCGTAAGTCAACGTTTTCGAATTCATCAGCGCCTTCGTCTTCGAACAGAGGGAACCTAAGCTTTGATTCACCATATTCGGTCCGGAAAAACAGCCGGAACGGGTGTTTCGGGTTGAAAGGTTGTCGGCGCCATCCGCCGCGTATTCGAAAGCCGGCATTGATCTGAAAACCTTCACTGCCGTCAGGATTGAGCAGTTCCACCGAAACAGGTCGTTCCCACGCCCGCCCCTCCTGAAGTGCGTTGACGTAAATACCGGTGGCCGGGTCGAAGAGGTTTTTCAGTTCGGTAACGAGCGAGAAACTGGGTATTGCCAGCAATGAATCATCCATCAGATTTCTATATTGAGTGTCGTTTACTACATCCGGATCCATGCCGTAATTAATGACCTGGCTATTAATGCTGCCAGTGGGCCAGCCAGGACCGGGCGCTGCGCCTGTAGGTGACTGTCTTATCACATCGCTGACGAAGATATACGTACGCGTCTTGATCTCCGAAGGTTCCCAGCCTGTCTTGATTGTCTTTGCACGAAGACATGTAGTTTTCGTGATCAGGATTGGCTCGGTATATATCGTGCCGCTCGGAAGCCGACCGCCGAATGTATAAGGCTCGGATCCGTCGAGTGTATAATAAATCGTAGCGTCTTCAGTTTCAGTAGCGATTGTGAGGTAGAAAGCCGTATCATAAAAACCGTGATTATGGCTGAACTTTGGG
>CAZHBL010000942.1:0-1947 GCA_964530105.1 uncultured Pirellulales bacterium
GGACGGCCCTGGCTATCGTCATTTCAACGCCGTGCTCGGAGCCGGTATGAACCAGCGCCCGGATATCTTTCGGGAAGCACGCGCCGCCGTAACCAACACCCGGAAACAGAAACGCCGAGCCGATCCGCGAGTCACTACCGAGGCCCTGCCTGACCAGCTCGATGTCCGCGCCGAGCTTCTCGCATAGTCCCGAGAGTTCGTTCATAAAGGAGATTCTCGTCGCCAGCATTGTGTTGGCCGCATATTTTGTCATTTCCGCCGATACCGGGTCCATGAAAAGTATTCGGCTGCTCTTTCGCATAAACGGGCTGTATAATTGCTGCATTATCGTCCGTACAGGAGGATTGGTTGTACCTATGACTATCCTGTCCGGGCTCATAAAATCTTCGACGGCGGCCCCTTCCTTCAAAAACTCGGGATTGCTGACATAATCAAACTGGACTTCGGTTTTCGATTTAATAACATCGGTTACCTTTTGACACGTACCGACCGGCACGGTGCTCTTTGTCGCTATAATGCGATAGTCACTGATATATTCGGCGATGCCCTCGGCAACCGAAAGGACTGCGGATAAATCGGATGAGCCATCCGGTGCCGATGGTGTCCCGACCGCAATAAAAACAATAAGCGAATTGTCCAGGCCGTATTTCAAATCGGTGGTAAATTCCAGCCGGCCGAGCTTTTCATTGCGCTTGACCATTTCGGTTAAGCCCGGCTCGTAAATCGGGATTGCTCCATTTTTCAAATCCGCGATTTTTCCGCTGTCATTATCCACGCATACGACTTTGCTGCCCGCTTCCGCAAGGCACGCGGAAGTTACCAGTCCTACATAACCAATGCCAACCACACAAATCTGCATTCTATCAGCTCCTTAATTTCCGTATCGCGCTCAGATTGACAAGCTCGTTCAATCGACGACTTCTTCTATCATATCAATATCTATTTCCACACTTGCCGCCTGGCCGAGCATATCTACCTGCAGGATCAGGCGCGTTTCGCCTCTGGTTTTGACAACGACGCCCTGCAGGCCAAGCAGCGGGCCGGCTATTACCCTGCACTTCTGCCCTGTTTTGATATACTTATGAGGTGTAAGCGGAGCACCGGCTCGAAGTGCCTGCTCAATTTGCACCAGCTCTTCGAGCAGCTTCTGCTGGTCCCTGACCTCTATCAGGTTCGCCACACGATCGGTCCGCCACAGCTCACTTCGCTCGTCCTCGCTGCCGCAAAAAAACAGGTACCCGCCAAACAGAGGCAACAGAGATTTTATTTTTCGCCGACTCTTGCGCCGAACCTTCCAGCTCATCGGAAGAAAGTAGCACATATTTCTGCGGATCAGGTCATGAGCGAGGGCCTTCTCGTTCCTGCTCTTGGTATGAGCCACCCACCATTCGCCCTTGAAATCACTAATCGATTCGGCTTCCGGCCAGATTATCGGAGGATTTTCGGTTACTTTCAGCAATGTAATTCGTCCTAATTTATTCCGTAAAACTTGAGTACTGTCCCGGCAACATATTCAATCTCATCCGGCAACAGCTCCGGGTAAACCGGCAGCGACAAGACCTCGTTACAAAGCCTTTCGGCAACCGGCATGTCACCTTCTCTATAACCAAGCTCCTTGAAGCAATCCTGCAGATGTAACGGCTTAGGATAAAAAACCGCCGAGCCTATATCGTTATCCGCCAGGTATTTCTGCAGTTCGTCCCTTTCCGGCACGGTTACAGTGTACTGGTGATAAATGCTCACGTTGCCTGAATCAATCGCAGGCGTCCTGACCGGCGAGCCGGCAAACAGGTTGTCATAGAGGGCGGCGTTTTGCCTTCGTTTCTCGTTCCAGTCATCGAGGTATTTGAGCTTGACGTTCAGGACCGCACCCTGGATGCCGTCCAGGCGGAAATTGCCGCCAATCACTTTGTAGAAGTACCGCGGTTTCTGCCCGTGGTCGCGAAG
>CAZHBL010000943.1:0-1947 GCA_964530105.1 uncultured Pirellulales bacterium
TGCCCACCTCCTGTAAACCAGATGCCCCAAATCCCAACAGTCTCAGCACACCTGCAGATTTCTCGTGCCATTTCAAAAAAACTTGCTCAGCTTCCTGCCACAATATCTTGGTAACGTTCGTTGGATGATCAAAGGTACTGCTTCTTGTAATCGTTCGGAAATCCTCATAGCGCAGCTTCAGCGTTATTGTCTTTGCCTCTAACTTATTTATCCTGAGCCTCTGAGCGACATCTTCGACTTGACTCAACAGCACGTCGAGAAGAATATCCTTGTCGGATATGTCTGTAGCAAAAGTCTGTTCGCAGGAAATGCTCTTGGCCTCTCTGCCGGATTCTACTTCCCTGTTATCCACTCCTCGAGCTAACCGAAGTATATGAGAAATCTGCTCGCCGAATATGCTCCGAAGGATTTCCGGCGGGGTCTCTCGAAGCTGCTTTATTGTATTTATCCCTTTGGATCTCAGAGCTTTTTCTGTCACCTTACCAACTCCCCATATCATAGAGACCGGCAGCGGATCAAGAGTCTGCTGTCTGTTTTTTTCAGTGATCATTACGAAGCCGTCCGGCTTATCCAGATCGGAGGCGAGTTTTGCCAGGAACTTATTGTCCGCTATACCAACTGAGGCTACCAAGCCCAGCTGCTCCCTGATCTGATCTTTAACGGCTCTGCCAATCTTCTCTGCACTACCAAAAAGCCGAATGCTTCCGGTAACATCCAGAAATGCCTCATCAAGAGATATCGGCTCAATCTGAGGTGTGAACTGTTGAAATATAGCGTGAATCTGCTGTGAAAGCTCGGCATATCGTTTCATTCGAACCGGCAATACAATCGCATCAGGACATAATCTAACTGCTTGCGACATAGGCATGGCACTGTGAACTCCAAACTTACGGGCTTCGTACGATGCGGCACTGACCACACCTCTTTGTTTGGGATCACCGCCTACTATTACAGCCTTTCCATCCAGGTCAGGATTATCAAGCTACTCTACCGAGGCATAGAAGGCATCCAAATCAACATGAATGATTTGTCGGTTTTGAGCCATTTTCTATTTTTCTTCTATTGGTACAAACAGTCTGCCGAGTTTTTTGCTGTGACAATTATATCCTTCCATGTGCCCGATTAAAACAAGGAATGAACAACAGGAATATTGTTGGTTCCAGAACCTACACAAGAAATCTAAGAAGCTGAAGCATTGCAAGACACAAGCTTAACATTGTCACTGCTAAAGAAAGTCCACTTTCATTTGTCTGTTGACTGCACGGCTCGGATAGATTCTTCGATTTCCAGATGTCCATACGATATCAGCGAAAGGAGTTATTGAGCTTTCTGGACAGGCTCACCGAAAGAACAGAAAAACATACTTGACACTGTCATTTATCGCAGTATAATTGGCCATAGAGGATAGTTATGTTTAGAAAAATTATATTAGCCGAAATGGAACACCGTGGGTTAAGCCATTATGCGATAGTTGAGCGTGTCGCTGATCGCATTCCACGCCGCACAGTCTATAACTATTTAGCAGGAGAAACAGACATGGGCGGCGAAAGGGTAGCTATCCTCGCACAAGAACTTGGTTTAACACTACAACGTTCCAAGAGCAGAAAGTGAGGTAGTTTAATGGCTGTAGAAAAAGTAGGAATATATTATGAGAAACAGAGGATTAAACCTTGGCTTGTTCGATGGTATTGAGAAAACAATGCAAGGGGGAGGCCGCGACGTTATTCAAAGTCTTTTAAACGAAAACGTGATGCACTTGCGTTTCAATCCGACAAACAAGCAGAACTTAATTCTGGTGCCCAAAGAGACGACAGAAAAATTACGCTGGAAGAGTTATGCAACAAGTTTCTTGAAAGCCGCAAACATTCTTTACGAAAAGCATCGTTAGACAGATGTGAACTTTAGCCGAAATCTGGAGATGTAATAGTGATAATAAAGAGGCCGACA
>CAZHBL010000944.1:0-1947 GCA_964530105.1 uncultured Pirellulales bacterium
GGAACTCTGCGGACCGATTATTATTCCACCGGTGATAAATTTATTCGGGTCAATTTGAAACGGCACGTTATCCATCTGGTCCATTAGGTGTAAGTCACCTTGACTTAAGAGTTCCTCAGGTCCGTATGGTCTGAACTCGTCAGGTTTTCTATCGCAATCTGTTTTATGCGATTCAAGGATAAGACGTAAGCGACCAGTTACTGAGTCATAGATCTCCTGGTTGAAAGTGGAATATGCAGTTTTTAGCAAATCCTTAACGTCTGAACGGAAAATTAGTGCCTTGGCTCGAAGCTCTTTTTCGAGGGATCGAAGCTCTTGCGCCTGTTTACCAAGTTGTGACGGTGGAACTCTCATTATCTCTCGTTTGGATTTTCATTTTCCATAAATGGTGCCAGTAAAAAACCAGCTATTCTTTTTTTTAATAATTGCCTTTTAACCTGTTTTTGACAATCTATGCAGAGTAGTTGAGTTAAACCATCGGGCATTTGGATAGGTCTGCAATGGCGGCAACATGTGTTAGTGCCGCAGATGTCACATAGTGATGCAGACTGGGTGTCGTATAATGATTTAATTTGGGCTTCTTCAAGACTTATGAGGTTTACTTCGAAAGCCTGTGCCGCTTCGGCCTGACAATATCTGCACACGCCGGCGATGTCTTCAATTTTGCTTACTACTTTGCCTGAGCCTACAATATGACTTAGGGTCTGTCCAAAAGCTTTTGCCTGCCCCCGGTTGTCGACCTGAATAAGTGTTCGTTTTCCAAAGCCAATATTGGTACCTGCGATAGAATGCATATCTGCTTCTGCTTCTGTGTATGAAGTATCTGTGCTGGTATTGTTAGGAAACTGATTTGGTGATGACGATGCATCCGGCTGGTGTGACGGCGGAGTTGGGAGATATGGCAGGTGAGCCGGATGCGCTTTTGTACCTAATAATCTTTTGAAGAAATTTATGAAGCTCATTGTGGGTTCTCCGTGAATTTTGGGCTACAGGAATCGCATGAAGAGTTGATAGAAAAATCAAACTCTTTACTGAAGGGGCATTCGTCAAAATATGTTTGCGATCCGGGCGGTATAATGGACAGCATTTTTTCGTTATTGTTTATATTTTTCATTTTCTCAATTCCTTCGCGGTAGGTCCAGGGCTGGTGCTTTTTTGCAGGAGCTGCCGACCCTCGTTCCTATGTATCTTTGATTTTCTTCGAGTTTTCAGAAGTATTTAATTCATTTGATATAGTCTTTCCGTTCTCTGTTAGACAAATTCGTTTAACGTATTTGCCGTGGCGGATTAACTGAATAAGGCCTCGCTTTTCCAGCCGATTTAGGGCCATCGTTACTCTCGGTTGCGCGTACCGAAACTTGCGGTCATGCTCTCGTTGTTGCTTTGGCCCGAAGCACGGATCGACATAGAATTTGCAGTACAATCTCGGCAACTTGTAGAACTTTGCAACAATCTCACCACGTTCAATTCCGTCGCCGGTGTTCTGCAAAATCCAGCACGACAGTTTAGAAATCCGTTTTAGGTTAACTTTTGGAACTCTCAGATTGTCTTCTGATGGCATATCTACGACTCGGGTGATGTTGTGGACCTTTGATTTGCCGGTGCGGACGACCTGCTGCCGGTTGGCACCTTCTGCCAACGGTGTCGTCACTCCCGTTTCAACAGATGCTTTTGCGGTGACGGGTTCACATTGGCTTTCAACATGGTTTGAGAGCATTTTGGCAATGTCATTACGCATTGGATTCACTTTACCCTTCTGTGCCCTAACCACATCTTGTCTGTCGGCACGGTGAAGCTTTTGAAGCCAGAGTAGCGGTTGATCGCTTTCTCTGTTAGTTGAGCCATGTTCTGCATGATAATTTTCCTTAAGCTAAATTAGTGTGAGTTTTTAAAACAAGACCAATATTGGCCATTACCAATGCAACTTCTGTTCGCTTTTGTTCGTGT
>CAZHBL010000945.1:0-1945 GCA_964530105.1 uncultured Pirellulales bacterium
TCGTTCTTTTTTTCGTGCCTCAAGTGTAGCCTATACTATGTACTGATTAGTAAGTATCGTGTTATGCCTTGCGTTTTCTAATGAAAGCCAGAGCACCGAGACCCATCAGGGCAATCGTTGCCGGCTCCGGGATCGACATGGCACCGCTGAAGCCGTTGCCGCCGGCATAGCCACCGGCCAGCATCTCAGAGAGGCTGTAATAGTTCGTGCCGCTTCCACCCTGCAACGAGAGTTCGAAATCGAGCGCCATCGTGCCGGAATTCAAAATGGCGCTCAGCGCGGCCGAGCCCAGGGCCTTGCCGGCATTGGTTACGACGACATCGGTAAGGTCCGCCTTGAAGTTGGAGTAGGCGGCCCCGATGGTCCCGACCGGGACCAGGTCGCCCGTGCCCAGCGTGGCCTTCAGATAGATTTCGTTGGTTTCCGGGCTTCGAACCGTCAGGATCGAGCTGCCCAGCGGTTTCAAAATGTAAGAGCTGTACGCAGTTGAGCCTACGCTCAACGTAGGGACAAACACTGAAGCACCGACCAGGGCGTCGGCGTTGCTGCTCATCCCCCGGTCGACGGTGACATACTGATTAAAACTCAGCGTGCCGGCCCCGTCATAGCTCCAGCTTCCGGCGGTGCCGGCGTCCGGACTAAATTCGATGCTCGGCGTAGCGAACGCCGGGACACCGAAAAAAAACAGAATAACTAAAATGAATATATACCTTTTCATCTTATTGCCCCCCACCTTTTTAAGGATTATTATTCTTTCCGCTTTTATATTTGTGCCGCAGTCCTTGGGACTCCTTACGGAGAACGCTCGCGACAATTTTGAAAACTCTCCCAATCCTTCGGTTCCGAGTTGTTAAGTATCATTCAATAGCTGCTGTGCTTCATCGGCGCCCCCCTTTCTGCCGATCGTCGAATCGATCAGCATTTCGCTGCTGGATGCGTTCCTGAACGAACCGAATATTATCTTCATCCCTTCCGAAAATGTCGAACTGATCGACAAGAGGTGGGGATAGAGCCGAACGTATAGTGACTCGCCTTTGCCCTGGTCCTCTTGCGGTAATCGTCTATGCCGTTTTTCTTTTTCTGCGCAGCAGGCTCAGACCTCCGAGACCAAGCAGAGCAATCGTTGTCGGCTCCGGGACCTGTGCGATATAATTCTGGCTTCCGTTGTAGGAAAAGACTCGCAGGTCCGCCATCGGTCCAGTCCCGTCGAGAGAGTACAATAAGTTATTGGCAAGAGCCGCGCCCCCAAAGTCGGTGCGGAAACCGGTGCCGCCCCACGTGTTGTCGACCTTGACGTCCCACTTCATCGTGGAGCCCGGAAGATCCTCGTAAATAATCTCCCATATTGCTGTGGCAAACGCCGCAGCCTTGCTGTCCTGCTGCCATGTGAATGGCCCATCGCCGGTCCAGCTCGGATCGTAGTATCTGCCCCAAAGCTCGCTGATATAGCCGGCCTTGGCGGTGCCGTACGTGTCCTGCAGCGAAACCACGCTATACTTCGAGGTGATCTCGGGCGCCGGTTCGCTCAATTCGGCGCAGAAAGCGCCGATCGTGCCGTTGGACCAGAGCTTTCCCTCGCCGGAGCCGTCGGTCTTGTAGAGATTATAAACACCGGCGTAAACACCTTCGACCGAGCCGTCAATGCCGCCGCCCCAAACACTGATGAGCTCATTCGCACCGTTGCCGGTACTCACGACTTCCACAGTGTCAACGGGATATGCGCTGGCTGCGCTCGGCAGTACCACCAGAAGAAGTACCACAGAGAAAAGTGTCGAGATCCTTGTTGATTTCACCATTTTCCTTCTCCCCAAATGTAATCACAAAACGTCACAATTACTGCGGACCACCCACAGCGGACGATTTGTTATTGTTATTAATCAAAAATTAACCTGGGTGCTCAAAAGGAGAAAAAATTGAGAACCCCCCATTCCGAAATAACCGCCCC
>CAZHBL010000946.1:0-1934 GCA_964530105.1 uncultured Pirellulales bacterium
GGATCGCAGCGGCGATGAATCATCAGACGCCCGACCGGGTTCCGGTTATGTGCCAATTGGCTTTAGGGCACTACTTCCTGAACTGCACCGACAAGCCCTCGGAAATATGGTTCGACAGCGAGGCCTTTGCCGGGGCGCTGGTCGAACGCCAGCAGGAGTACGGATTCGACGGCATCCTGGTAAACCTGCCCGGCAGGCCGCCCGACTGGACGAACGCCCTGGCTTCACGCGAGCAAATCAATGATCGCGAGCACCTTCGCTGGAAATCAGGATTGGAAACCATTTTCGGCACTGACGACAATCCACAAATATATCAGCCGGACCATAAGCCTCCGGCCCGAGCAGATTATGCATCCGTTGACGTTGGCGACCCGGCGACATACAGACTGCCCGGCTATGTCTGGAACACATGGCACGCACCTGAACTATGGGGCATTGATTTGCAAGCCGACCTGTCCGATCCGGCTGTTTATCCGGCATGGTTCACGAACACGCTCGCCAAGGTCCAGCAGCTTGCGCCGGAAGTCTCGATACATGTAGAAGTTTTTTCACCTTTTACTCATCTGATGGAATTGTTCGGCTACGAACAGGCCCTTCTCGCTCTGATCGACTCCCCGCAAATATGTCACGAATTGCTCGGAGTCTTGACAAAAAACATGCTGGTTCAAGTCGAGCTTTACGCCGCTTGTCAGCCCGATGCTATCCTTGTCAGCTCCGCCTTCGCAGGGGCGGGATTCATCAGCCGACTGATGTACGAAGAATTTGTTATTCCATACGAAGACCGGATCTTTCGAGCGATACGCGGGTACGGCTTAAAATCGTACGTTCATACCTGCGGTGCAATCGGCGATCGCCTGGATCTAATGAGCAGGACCGCCATCGATGGAATCGACACGTTAGACCCCCCGCCGCTCGGAACCGTATACCTGGAGGATGCGAAATCAAAGTATGGCGAGCGGTTCTTCTTCAAGGGCAACCTGGACGCCGTCAACGAGATGCTGAATGTGGATGACCAAACCTTTGAACGGGCTGTTAAGGAAAGAATTAGAATCGGCAAGCCCGGCAGTGGATACATACTCTCTTCGGCCTGTAGTGTTGCTCCCTACGTCAATCCCCAGAGACTTAAACGACTGGCAGAATTGGCAACACAATTCGGTAAATACCAATTATAGAAAGATCCCCCTTTAAATGTCCGGGCGTATTTTTCGGCCAAGCCCGGTGGATTATTCCTGTTCGCATTGTATCGTCTGAGACTTTTATATGGAATATACAGATATGCTCAATATATGAAATCACGAAGTTATACACCCATCGAAAACCTTAATTGAGTTGCAGTTAACTTTGGTCGACATCTAATTATGAGAAAACACATTTTCTGGTTACCGCTACCGCCCCAGCAGGCGTCAGCAGTCCTTCTCAGATTTACTTAGAATAATCTTGACTCCGTTGTGTTATCTATGTTAAGATAAATGCAGCTCTCATCTATATGTTTTTCTTTCCGAATTACAGAAGATAGAACTGCAGGCAAGCAACAACATAATATGAATTAGGAAGGAGATAGAGGATATATATATCTATGCGAATCTCATTGCTTAGCACAGCACTATCTTTCTGTTTATTTAGTTTCGCAAATGCGGATGTTGAGTTTTTGGCCGAACCGCGGTTCCCGCCACAGATGCTGCTGGTAATCAACGAGTTCATGGCGGCAAATAACAACTGCATCCAGGACCCACAGGGACAATACGATGACTGGATCGAAATCCATAACTACGGCGTCGATGCCGTTGATATCGGCGGCATGTACCTGACAGACAACCTGACCGACTCCGTCAAGTGGCAGATTCCCGTTAACGACCCGGCCATGACAACCATCGAACCTGGCGGCCACCTGTTGATATGGGCCGACGGCGATAATTACGACCCCGGGCTGCATG
>CAZHBL010000947.1:0-1922 GCA_964530105.1 uncultured Pirellulales bacterium
CTTCAGGACTTCATCGATAAGGCCGTATTCATGGGCCTCTTCAGCAGTCATATACCTGTCTCTTTCAGTCTCAGAGGCAATTTTTTCGACCTGCTGGCCGGTAAGTTTTGCGAGCAGTTCATTTATCATTGCTTTGGCCTTTAGAATTTCTTCGGCTTGTATCTTGATGTCGGCTGCCTGGCCGCTAACTCCGCCCCAGGGCTGGTGCAGCATTACCTTCGCGTGCGGAAGAGCGTGACGTTTGCCCTTTGTGCCGGCTGCTAGTATTATAGCCGCTCCGGATTGGGCCCTGCCTATGCAAAAGGTCGCAATCGGAGAGCTGACGAACCTCATGGTATCGTAAATGGCCATGGTATCATCTACGCTGCCGCCAGGAGAATTGATGTACAGGCTGATTTCACTGTCGCGCTTGAGGTTGTCAAGATACAGCATCTTCATGATGACTTCGGCGGCTCTTTGATATGATATTTCGCCTATCAGAAAGACGATGCGGTTCTCCAGCAGCATATCGTCCAGACTCATCTGGCGATAGCGTTGATACTGGCCGTATTGGTTGTAAACGTCCATATTTGTGGTCTCCATTTTGCAATGAGTTGCGAAGTGGAATCCCTTCGTAATATCTTGTGCTTGATGCTCAAAAGACATTCATTACTCCCTATTATTTAGCCGATGATTTTTTACTGTTTTTTTTCAGCCTTTTTCGTAGTTTCCTTGGCGGTTTTCTTGGTTTTTTTAGTTTTCTTCTCGGGCTTTTTCTCCGTTATTACTGCCGTTTCAAGCAATTTTGCAATGCACTTATCCTGGCGCACCTCCAAACTGAATTGTGCTAACGAGCCGTTGCGTTCCATATCTTCTCTCATCCTCTCGGGCCGCTGTCCTCTCTGCATCGCTAATTGAGCGATATGGCCGTTAATTTCTTCTTCAGTCACATCAATCCCGAGCTTGTCGGCAACTTTATCTATTATGAAGAAAGTTTTTAGCTGTTTTTGGGCCTGCTGTTCGCTGCCGGCCTGAAGCTGCTCTATCTGCTCGCCGATCTGCTCGCGGGAAAGTCCCCGCATGAGCAAGTTCGTATATTGTCTTTGCAGCACGCTGTTCGCCTGCTCGGCCACAACATTCATCGGCAGATCGAAATCAGTTTTGTCGAGCAGATACTCGTAAATCTGCTCGGTCATCTCCGTTCGGCTTTGTGATTCCAACCGGCTATGAAGTGTATCTTGAATTTTTTCCCGCAGCTCGTCTTTATCTTCGACTTCGTATCGTTTGAGGAAGTTTTCGTCAAGTTCAGCAGGTTTGAGCAATTTGATATCTTTGATGCTTATCCGGATGTCTACTTTTTTGCCGCGATAATCTTCTCTGAAAAAAGTTTTCGGAACATCGACACTTGTCTCTTTGGTTTCTCCCACCTTGGCCCCGACCAGCAGCTCATCGAGTTTCTCAACTGGGATTTCACCGACAAAACCGTTCTGTCTTACATATACCTCGACGTTGTCCAGTTTCTGTTCTTCTTCGATTCCCTCGATTTTGAGAACCGCATCGGCAATAATCTGGTCATCAGGCTCGACAGAACCTTCCTCCCGCGGGGTCCATACACCCGACCATCTCTGCATTTGCTCAATCTCTCTGTCGATCTGCTCGTCCGTAACGTCGAGCTTTGTCTTGGTGACGGGAATGCCTTCGAGCTGCGGCAGGTCGAATTCCGGACGTACTTCAACCTCGAAATCAAAAGTTAGCGAGCCTTCGGCCGGCAGTTCTATTTTTTCAAAGTCAATGTCCGGCTCGCCGATGGTTTGCAGCTTGTTGTCTTCAATCGCCGACTTGCTCGCATCGGCCAATAAAGTCAATTTTATTTGCTCTGTTGTCTCTTTGCCGAATCTCTTCTCCAGGAGCCGGCGGGGTGCTCGCCCTTTTCTAAAGCCCGG
>CAZHBL010000948.1:0-1921 GCA_964530105.1 uncultured Pirellulales bacterium
ACTGTGGTGCAATCGGTAATAAATATGCCGACACCGAAGAAGATCGCCAGACTCACTGGAACCGGATGATGGCCGAATTGATGGGTAAAGAAACCGGCTACTGCAAGGGCAGAGGAGGCTCGATGCACATTGCAGATGTCGATAAATGCAATAACCTCGGTTCGACCGGCATCGTCGGCGGCAACCAGGCCCCGGCCGTAGGTGCTGCTATGGCGGAGAAGTATAAAAAGACCGGAAAAGTTGTGCTTTCGTTCTTCGGAGACGGCTCAACCAACACCGGAAGTTTTCACGAGGCAATGAATATGGCCTCAACACTGGCCGTACCGCTCGTTGCGATAATCGAAAACAACCTTTACGGAATGAGCGTACCTTTCTCTGGCAGTGAAATCGACGGCGCCACCAAGGCCAGCAATATCGAAGATATAGCGCAAAGGGCCGCTGCTTATGACGTACCCGCCATGATTGTCGATGGTCAGGATGCCCTTGCTGTCTTTCTCGCTGTTCGCAAAGCCGTGGAAAAAGCACGAGAAGATAACCAGATGACAATTATCGAGACAAAGACCTATCGCTGGTACGGACACAGCCGAAGCGACCCGCGTGCATATCGAACCAAGGCCGAAGAAAAAGCCTGGCACGACCGTGACCCCATTACTGTTCTAAGCAATAAGCTGCTCACTGAGAAACTATGCACCCAAGAGCAGTTGGATAAGATAAAGGATACGGCATTTAACACTATCGAAACAGCTACAAAGTTTGGAATAGACAGCCCCTGGCCCGACACTGCGGACCTTACAAAAGATGTATATGTCGATGAAACTTATCCCGCTGATCTTATCGACATCGATAAGGCACTTAGTGCAAAGGTCGCTGAAGCGACCACCGCCTTCCAGACCGCCCTTGCTTCGTCCACGGCGAAAACGAAAAAGGAAGCGACTGAGCAGGCAAAAGGTCAGATTAATACTCAGTTTGGTATGGATGTTATGACAATTGGCCAGGCTGTTGCCGCCGCCCAGGCAGAAGAGCTTAAACGTGACGAAAATGTTTTCATAATGGGTGAAGACGTCGGCCTTTACGGCGGCGCGTATCAGGCAACACGGGGACTCTCAGCCGAGTTCGGCACCGAAAGAGTTATCGATACTGCAATATCGGAAGCCGCCATCGCCGGTGCTGCCGTCGGTGCGGCACTTCGAGGAATGAGGCCGGTCGCTGAGATTATGTATGTTGATTTTGTTACGATAGCGATGGACCAGCTCGTTCACGTCGGAGCCTATAACCGCTATATGTTCGGCGGCAAGGCAAAAGTCCCAATGGTATTGCGAACCGAAGGCGGTGTCGGCAGATGTATTGCCGCTCACCATTCAGAATCGCTCGAAGCATGGCTCATGCATACCCCCGGCCTTTATGTCGTAATGCCATCGACTCCTTATGATGCGAAGGGCCTGCTCAAGGCCGCCATCCGAAGCGATAATCCCGTTGTCTTTATAGAACATAAGGCAACTTACGGCCAACTCGGTGCCGTTCCTAATGAAGATTACATCATACCGCTCGGCGTCGCGGATGTCAAAAAGCCCGGCATCGACGCAACCATCGTCAGCTACAGTAGAATGGCGATGTGGTCTTTGGAAGCCGCGAAAGTTCTGGTCGCCGAACACGGCATCGACGCCGAGGTCATAGATGTACGAACGCTAAAGCCGCTGGATATTGATACGATAGCTGAATCGGTTCGGAAGACAGGACGGCTCATCACCGTCAGCGAAGGTTTCTGCACTTGCGGCGCAGGCAGAGAAATAGCCGGCCGGTTTATGGAATACGAGTTCAGCGATGGCTCGCACGGTTTTGATTATCTTGACGCGGCCCCCGTTAATCTCGCGGCTGCCGACGTGCCCCCGCCGATGAGCGAACCTCTCGAGATGGCAAGTAT
>CAZHBL010000949.1:0-1915 GCA_964530105.1 uncultured Pirellulales bacterium
CGCTGATCATGTCCATGTTGTCGAGGCAATTGAGAAACAGGGCGCCCGTCCAATCAGCAGGTCCGAGGTAATCAGGAACCAGCTTGTCGCTCAACTTCAAGGACTGCTTTGAGCCGGTCATAGTGTCCGGCATGGCGCCGCTGGCGATCAGGATGATGTTGGGATCGACTTTACGCATAGCTTTGGCAAAGAGATTGTGCTTGACCAGGTACTGCGCCAGAGGCATGTAGCCGAATTGCCAGTCGCCCCACATTTCATTGCCGATGTTCCAGAACTTGACGTGGTAAGGTTCGGGATGGCCGTTGGCGGCGCGCATCGCGCCCATGCGGGTGGTGACGGGACCGTTGGCATACTCGACATATTCGGCGGCGGAACGGGCTTCACCGAAGCCGGAGTTGACAGTGATATAGGGTTCGACCTCCACCAGGCGGCACAGTGTCATGAATTCGTCGGTGCCGATATCGTTGGGCTGCAGAGCCCTCCAGACAGGATCCCAGGTGGGTGGACGCAGATCTGGATCACCGATGGCGTCGCGCCAGTCGTGGGCAGAGACAAAATTACCGCCGGGCCAGCGGTAGACGCCAGAGCGCAGGGACTTAAGCACGGCGATGACTTCGGGCTTCCAGCTCTGGATATTGTCGGCGGGCATCAGCGAGATGGCGCCGATGTGCAGGGTACCGGTGCCGGTGGCGGTGATTTCAAGCTGGGCATCGGTTGTATCGACCGGTGATTTGAAGGTAAGGGGGAATTTGGTGTAAGCAGGGGTTAGCTTGCCGATACTTAACGTCTGGCGGTCAGTGTCTCCATCTCCCCAGATCAGGTTGACGGTGACAGGAGCGCCAGCGTCACTGGCGAGGACAATTCGACCGGCGTAGTCTTTGCCCTGCATGAGCATGAGGCCGGCCTGACGGATGCCGCGAGGCTCATTGGAGCTAAGCGCGATTGCGGGCGAGTGGTCACCGACATAGGCGTGCCGGGTATCCATGGTGACGGATTCGGACGGGCCGACGGGAATCCAGCGGCGAGGCGCGCCACCAAAGCGACTGCGGGTGCGTCCAGGCGGAGCCGTATCCTGTGAGGTGATGGGATTGTAGAATTTACGGTCGTCGATCATTTCAGCCCACATGCTTCTATACACAAGACCGCCGGCGTGCTCGATGAACATTCCGTAGAGGTTGGGATTGATAGGAGCAAAAGTCTTGCCGGCATCGATAACAGCATTTACTGGCGTGGGGGCGGTCGTGGCAGCGGACACTGGCGCCGCGATGGGCAGGGCCCACACGCTTGCCATCAGCATAGCTGTGAAGCAGGAGAAACGAACTTTTAGTTGTCGAGTGTTCATGGTAACTCCTTGTGAAAGAAACATTTTGTTTTATCGTGTTATCATTCGCACTTAGTTGAAGACGAACGCATTTCATTCGACTACCTTCCATTTGAAACAGGCGCCGCCCTTGCGGGCCGGATTGGGTCCGGTGGCAGAAACAGTCACCGGGCCGGGGCTGTTCGGCCTGGTTGTCAGATAACGATGATTGGTCAGAGACATGAGCATAGTGTCGCCACGCATCAGGTTGACCCACTGGAAGGATTCCGCATCACCAGGCTTGGCATCGCCGAGGTCCTTGATGACCACGCCATCGTTGGCGACGGAGACAACCTTGCCATTTCCGGCTTTGAGCGCCATGCGGCCCAGTTCCAGATCGATGACCTGGAACTTGGCGTTGGCCGGGGCATTATCGACAGCCGGGACATTGACCAAGGTCGAGTTTTCGAGGTTGGCGGCCAGGAAACTGCCGTCGGCGCTGCTGGTCAGTACGATGGTCTTGCCCATAGGGATTTCACGCTCGAGACCCCTCGCCCTTGGCTCCTCGACAGTGTAGTTATCAAAGTCGGCGTAGCCACCGGGCTGGCCGGAGGT
>CAZHBL010000950.1:0-1200 GCA_964530105.1 uncultured Pirellulales bacterium
TCATCCGCTGGAAGATATTACGGCTCTCCTTGATCGCGTTGATGATCACCGAAAGACCGGTCGTCAGCAGCACAATGGACGCCGCCGCGCGCGCCGCGTCTGTCGCGCCCGAAACGGCGATGCCGCAGTCGGCTTTCTTTAGAGCCGGGGCATCATTCACCCCGTCACCGGTCATTCCGACGATGTGGTTGCGTTGCTGCAGCACATCCACAATGTGGAACTTGTGTTCCGGGAACACCTGGGCGAAACCGTCAGCTTTCTCGATGGACTCTACCAACTGCGCTGTATCATGATGCTTCGTGTCGCCGAACCCGCTGGCATCGAGGATGTTAGTGCCCAGCCCTAATTTTTCAGCGGTTTCTCGAGCGATGGCCATTTGATCACCCGTAACCATCTTTATGCTTACGCCCATCCGCCGAGCGGCCGCGATGGTCCCTTTCGCCTCTTCGCGGGGTGGATCGAAAAGCGGCAACACGCCAAGAAACTGCCATTGGCCTTGGGCGTCGGTTCTCGCCACGCCCAGGGAACGGAATCCCCGCTCAGCAAATTCGTTAACGGTTTTCTCTACTGCGGATTTGATTTCCCCGGCATTAGCTGACAACTCCAAAATCACCTGCGGCGCGCCCTTCGTCACCTTGAACTCCTTCCCGTCCACGGCTTTCACGGTAGCTTCGGTGCGCTTATGCACTGAATCGAATGGCTGGAAATGGACCATTTGGTAGCCCTTGAGGGCTTGATCATTTTCTAGGCCGCCCAGAACGGCCAAGTCGATGGTGTCGTTATTTTCCGCGCGCGACGCCAGCGCGGCACTGAGGATAACCAGATCAGCAGGGACATCATTCACACAGAATGGCTCGCCCAGCGTCAGCTTGTTCTGGGTCAAGGTACCGGTCTTGTCCGAGCATAACACGTCCACGCCCGCCAATTCCTCAATGGCCGCCAACCGGGTCACAATCGCCTTCTTTTTGGCCAGCAGACGCGCGCCCACCGCCATTGTCACGGACAGCACCGTCGGCATCGCCACGGGGATCGCGGCCACCATCAGAACCAATGCGAACTGCAGCGCGGTGAGCATCGGGTCGCCGCGGAACAACGCTACTATCAGGATCAACACCACCAAAGCCACTGCGAGCATAATCAAATAATTGCCGATCTTGAGCACTGCGCGCTGAAAATGGCTGATGGTGTGCGCTTCCTGCA
>CAZHBL010000950.1:1210-1911 GCA_964530105.1 uncultured Pirellulales bacterium
GTTCTGGCCTGTGGCATACACCATCGCGCCAATTTCGCCCTGGCGTATGATTGAACCCGAGAACACCGCCTCGCCAGGTTTTCGCGTTGCGGGCAAAGATTCACCTGTCAACGCGGATTGATCTACCTCCACCGGGTCACCCGCAAGCAGGCGCGCATCCGCCGGCACTATGTCACCCAGGCGCACGCGGATGACGTCGCCCGGCACCAGTTCACGCGCTTCCAGAGGGGTCCACTTCCCATCGCGCCGGACCCGAGCCTTAATCGCCAATTTGGCCTTCAGAGCTTCAATGGCGTTGCCCGCCTCGTGTTCTTCCCAGAATCCGACCACGGCGTTGGCCAGAAGCAGAATGGAGATGATGATCAAATCAGGCCAGTGCCGGGCCAGTGCCGACAGGATAACAGCCGCTTCAATCATCCATGGGATTGGTCCCCAGAAATATGTCAGGAATTTCAGGAACAGATTAGTTTTCTTTTCCACAATCTCGTTAGAGCCATACTGTGCCAACCGACGTTGAGCTTCGGCCTGACTGAGACCATCTGGTGAAGCTTGCAGCTTAGCCTGCAGCTGTGCCATGTCCAGGCTTTTCAATTCATCGTTATTGCCATCGCCTTGGCTTGCTGGCTCCGTTTTCACATTTTTCATTTGAATCCTCTATGGTACATTTATCTGGGCGATTTATTGATATCGTACGTCAAACG
>CAZHBL010000951.1:0-1902 GCA_964530105.1 uncultured Pirellulales bacterium
TGGTGGCGCTGAAAATTCTGCCGTCGCAAATCGGTCAAACGGAAGCTTTCGCCGACAGATTCACACGCGAGGCACGCTCGTTAGCCAGGCTGAGCCACCCTCGCATTGTCATAATTTACGATTTCGGCCACACCCAGGCCGGCCTGTACTACTTTATTATGGAATTTGTGGATGGGACGGATTTACGCCGGGTAATGCAGACCGGTGAGCTTTCAGCGTCGGAAGCACTCAAAATTATACCACAGATTTGCGAGGCCCTGCAGTATGCCCATGAAGAAGGGATCGTACATCGTGACATCAAGCCGGAGAACATCCTGCTGAACAGGAGGGGCCAGGTAAAAATCGCCGACTTCGGTCTTGCCAAGCTTTTGGATCGCCCGGCAACCGGCTCTACATCCACACTGACAAAAGTCGGGCAGCAGATGGGTACGCCGCATTATATGGCCCCCGAACAAATCGAGCACCCATCGAAAGTTGACCACCGTGCGGATATTTATTCACTGGGCGTGGTATTCTATGAAATGCTCACAGGCGAGCTGCCGCTTGGCCGGTTTGCTCCGCCCTCTCAGAAGGTGCAGGTGGATGTACGGCTCGATAATGTAGTGCTGCGGACTTTAGAGAAAGAGCCGGAGCGCCGCTATCAGCACATCAGCGAGGTAAAGACGGACGTCGAGGCAATCTCCTGCGGCGGCCGGTCAGGTGTTTCATATCGCCCGGCGGCAGACGACAAGCTGGAAGCTGTTCGGCAGCGTACCAGAACGCCGGGCATAGGTCTGAAGATCGCCGGGCTGATTAATTGCGGCGTAGGCCTTATAATGCTGGTGGTCTGCTCGACAATCAGCGTATCTTCGGGAGCAAAGTCTCACGGCGCAGTGGAAACCGGGAGTATCGGGGTTATTTTGGCGGCGATGGGTCTGCTGACCTTTGTGGGGGCACAGAAAATGATGCGTCTTCAGTCGTACGGATTGGCAATCGCAGCCGGTGTTCTGCAGTTGGTACCAAGCCCGGGATCGCTGATCGGATTGCCGATCGGGATCTGGACACTGGTTGTGTTGACGCGTCGGGATGTGCACGTGGCCTTTATTGAAGTGATGGAGAGGACACCCCAGACCGGTAATAAAAAGATGGGAATAATCGCGCTCAACATTTTCGCAGCGTCGGCAAGTCTTATTTTCCTGGTCGCACTTATAACGTCTTTTGGCGGCCAGCGTTTCCCGTGGTTTGTACTCTATTTCGGGCCGCCTCTGCTTATTCTGGACATAGTTTTATATAAGCGGCGGTTGAACAAAACTGCGCTTGGTCCGGAATTGTTGTCTGAGCGAGTCCGGGAAGAGATAAAGAAAATGATTGGGCGCAAAGAGCTGCTCGATGCCGGCACGCCGGAAAGTACTCGCAGACAGGCTCTTTGGTCATTTATACTTGGATTGTTGAGTCTTTTGCTTACTTCTTTCAACATGGGATTCGTCAGCAGAATTGTGTTCGTCTTCCCGCCCGCCTTATTTTCCATCTTCCTGGCGGTGACGGTCATGAAGACCATTAAATCTTATCGAGACCATCGTTTGGTTGTTGGTCTTGCAATCGTCGGAATTCTTGCAGGACTAATCTCCGGTATTGGATTGTTCGCCAGAATAATGTGAATAAGTGTTGTGAATATCAGGTCCTCACCGAATCGCAAAGCCGCTGAATGACCGGTTCAGGACTCCTGCAGCTCGTATTGCAGGTCTTTTTCTCCGGCAGATTGCCTGGCAATATTTATTAGCACACCGACCGCAGCGGCCGACAGCAGCATACTCGTTCCGCCGGCACTGACAAACGGCAGAGGAATCCCTTTCGTTGGCAGAACAACCGTCACGACACCGATATTGAGCGCCGCCTGAATTGCAATCGCCAGAACAATCCCGC
>CAZHBL010000952.1:0-1902 GCA_964530105.1 uncultured Pirellulales bacterium
TTTTTCTCAAATTGGAAGTAGCACGCCTGTCAAGAACGCTGGGGATACTTCTTGTTAGCGGTATCCCGATACTCAGTGCTCTGGAAATCGCTAAACAGGTAATCCAAAATAGAGTTATTGCGGGTGGCCTTGATTCGGTAAAGGATTTGGTCAGCAAGGGAGAGGCTATTGCCAATGCAATGAGAAAAACCGGATTGTTCCCGCCGATCGTGCACCACATTATAACAACGGGCCAGGTGAGCGGAAACCTGGAAGAGGGACTGATAAACATTGCCGACATGTACGAGGGCGAGGTTGAGCTGACGACGAAAACGTTGACCTCGCTGCTTGAGCCTGTGATACTTCTGTTTATGGGGGCGGTTGTGGGCTTTATCGTACTTGCCATTCTGCTGCCAATATTTGATATAAATCAGGTCCTTTAGAGGAAGCCTTGAAAGATGAGAACAAAGACAAAAAATTATACGCAAAACCATATACACTATACGCTACGCCGGGGATTTACTTTGATCGAGCTTATGATTGTGGTCGTGATCCTCGGTCTTTTGGCTACTATAATTATGCCGAGGATCCTGAACAGACCCGAACAGGCTCGTAGAGTGAAAGCCAAAATTGATATACGCAATATCGAATCAGCTTTAGCCTTATTCAAGACCGACACCGGGCGTTTTCCTACGACTTCCGAAGGTCTTGAAGTACTGGTCTCAGATCCCGGCATAAAAGGCTACAATAGTAACGGCTACCTCGATAAATCACCCTCAGATCCCTGGGGCAACAAATACATCTATGTTTATCCGGGCGTGCAAAGCAAAGATTACGACCTGGAATCTTACGGCAAAGATGGTGAGGATGGCGGCACAGGAGATAATGCCGACGTAGAAAGCTGGAATCTTGATGACTGAGCACAAGACAGACAGCGAAAACGGTCGGATGACCGCCGACAGAGGGCGCATGAGAGCGTTTACCTTCGTAGAGGTTGTTGTAGCTCTTGCAATTGTCTCGATTTCTCTGCTGGCGCTGCTCAGGTTGCATCTTATCAGCATTAGTATGGTCGATAAAGCACAGATAACTTCACAGGCCGTTCTTTTGGCAAATGAAAAAATCGCGGAGACAGTGGCTGCTGGTTATCCGAAAGAGGGGACCGATTCCGGCACAATGGAACAAAACGGCCTAACCTTAAACTGGCAGACTGAAGTTACTGACCTGCGGCTGCCCCAATTGGACAAAGTGCATATTACCGGATTGCGAAAAATACTTGTTGATATCACCTGGAAACAAGGTATAAGTCGCAAACAATTACAGACGTCGACCTATGTCGCTGACAGGAAACTGCCATGAATAACAGGTTGAATAAACACGGATTCACGCTTGTTGAACTGCTCGTGGCAGTGGCACTGATTTCAGCTATCCTTTGCATGGTATACGGCAGCTACTTTGCAACTTCAAAATCGGCTCAAACATGCAAAGCCATGATAACAGTATCCCAGCAGGGGCGTAAAACACTGGAGCAGATGGCCCGGCAAATTCGCTGCTCGTACGCCGGAACAGATGCCGACGATACAGAAGCAGAGCCTATCGAATCCGGCTCTATGCAGACAGAAATGATAGTTGAAGATAGCATCAGCTATTTCAACGGCAATTCGCTTGCTCCGCTGGGCGAGATTTTACACCTGGTAACTACGAACAGATTGATCGGGGAAAAACAGCCGGCAGACGGCCTATTCGAGGTTACGTACAAATTCGATAAAAGAGCGAGTCTACTCTCTTTAAGCCAGAGAGAGTTTATTGGTTCGGCTCAAAAGACCGGAGAAAGAAATTGGCAACCGGTCGCAGAAGGCGTCAAATCTATGGAATTAACATTCTTCGACGGAAAGAAATGGCTGCGTAGCTGGGATTTTAAGGATA
>CAZHBL010000953.1:0-1898 GCA_964530105.1 uncultured Pirellulales bacterium
TCCTTTAGCTTCCTGAGTAAAGACATCGGTGCAGTCTACTCTTATAGCATTAAATGGTTAATCCAGCTCCTGCCGCAGTTCGACAAGTTTAATCCAACGAAATTCCTTGTCCCTGCGCGATTGATAAGCTGGTCTTTATTGGCCAAATGTGCCGTTTTTATGGTTTGTATTAAAGCGTTTTTGGTTCTGATATTTTCCCTGATTATTTTCAGTTATCGAGAAATCGCCAAGATCACAGTATAAAGTTTTAGGTGTAATACAGGACACGAAGCAAGGACTATGCGTTTACGTGATATAATAATCTGGTTTTCTTGTATTGCTCTCGCAATCGGTCTGCTTATTGCGGCAGGTATGCAGCTCGATCCCATAAATCGCCAGCGCCAGGATATGGGCCTGATAATAGATACGCCTGAAAATATGCCGCCCTCACTGGCGTTTGCAACCATTGCGACGGGCGCTTTTCGCGGCCTCGTAGTGGACGTCTTATGGATGCGGGCCGACAAGTTGAAAGACGAAGGGCAGTTCTTCGACGCAAGGCAGCTTGCCGAATGGATAACGATTCTGCAGCCTCGTTTCGCATCGGTCTGGGAATTCCAGGCATGGAATATGGCTTATAATATTTCAGTTGCCATCCCCGCGACCCAGCCCGATCAGCGGTGGCGCTGGGTTAGAAACGGCTACGAGCTGCTTCGAGACGAGGCCATCGATAAATACAAGCTCAAGAACATATCGCTTTACCGCGAGCTGGCCAGAATATTCCAGCACAAAATCGGCGGCGTCTCGGATGATGCGCACAAATATTACAAGCTTCAATTAGCTATGTCCATGGAACCACTGCTCCGTTCCGAAGATAACCAGCTCGGTCCGGAGGACAACCGGTATTTTGACGCCCTTGCCAAAGCTCCGATCAATTGGCAGGAGATTATTACGGACCCGAATGTGGCATCGCTGGTCAAAGCCTTAAAATCGGCAGATAACACTTTTTCCGATGACGATGAGTTCGTAAGTAATTACCTGTCGCTGCGTCAAAACTCCAGCAGATTCAACGCTGCAGCAGGCAAGACTATAGATGATTTCAGAGGCTCGGATGCCCTGAAGAAATTCGACCTTTTCGCCAAAGCCCGGCAGTTGCGTAAAATCTGGAAACTCGATCCGGTTTTAATGAGTTATCTCAACAGGACCTACGGTCCAATCGACTTCACCGACCCGAATACGCATTTGCCTTTGGATTGGCGGCTCCCCGATAGTCACGCCATCTACTGGGGCGTCAAGGGCTTGCAGATAACCGCCAGGGAACAGTCCCGCGAGATTGATATAACTGAAATCAACACCGATCGTATCGTCGGTCATAGTCTGCAGAACCTGTTCCGCAACGGCAAGATGTTTATCCGTGACATGCCGATTCAGGTGCCTGTCGAAGGTTCACAGGGAACTCAGACACAGATATACAAGGAAGTATTTTTACGGCCGGATCTGAGAATGTTCGATTCGTACAATAAGTCTTTTTTAGCGGTTCTCGATAAATACAAAGACGATAAGGAGGGCACTTTAGTATCCCTTCAAAACGGACATCGCAATATGCTAAAGAATGCCGTGCTGTCCTTTTACCAGTCAGGTCATAAGCTCAAGGCCCAGAAAATCTACGATGAATTAAGAAAACTATACGACTTTCCTGAATTTAAGGTTCCGATGGAGGAATTTGCACGGAAGCGTTTCGTTGAGGAATTAGAGTCGATAGGTCTAAACGATGCAAATGAGCAGGTAGTCCTCCTGCTTAGGGAAAGTTTCTACCTGTACGCGATTGGCGACGATGAGGCATCATACGGCAGAGAAGCCCTGGCAAAAGAAATTCACGACTATTACCAGAAGAAATATCTGGATGAAAACAGGATTGACCT
>CAZHBL010000954.1:0-1897 GCA_964530105.1 uncultured Pirellulales bacterium
ATGAGCAGGGAATGGTTATCTATGCCCGGATAAGCAAAGGCGATCTCAAAGGGCTTGCCTCTGACGATATCGAGACATTTATTACCTCGGCCAAGGCGAAATTGCCGAATGTTTCATGCAAAATCCCGGTATGGAATTATATTTGGGACCTCGTTTTAGCCAACGGCGAGAACATAACGGCTGAATTTGAAGCGGTGGGGCGGAACGGATTTGAAGGGTCGCTGGAAGAGCCAGTAGCTGTTCGGGGCAGCAAGAAAGATGTTTATGTGGCGCCCGGAGTGAAGGTGCATCCGATGGTTACAATCGATGCCGAGCACGGCCCGGTTTATATCGACCAGGGCGCGGAAATACTGCCGTTTACCCGAATTGAAGGTCCTTGCTACGTCGGGAAAGATTCAATTCTCTTAGGTGCGAACTGTCGTGAGGGCAATTCGATAGGGCCTTGCTGCCGTATCGGCGGCGAAGTCGAAGAGTCAATCATACACGGATATTCAAATAAGTACCATGATGGATTTCTCGGTCACAGCTATGTTGGTGAGTGGGTGAACCTGGGAGCCCTGACGACCAACAGCGACCTGAAGAACGACTACTCGAACGTCTCGGTCATGCTGGATGGGCAGCGGCCCATTGATACCGGCTCGACCAAAGTCGGTTCGTTAATAGGAGACCATGCCAAAACTTCGATCGGTACTCTTTTGAATACGGGTTCATATCTGGGGGCGATGGCACTTATCATGGCGACGGGCAAGCCACTGCCAAAGCACATACCGTCATTCGCCTGGTTTATTGAGGGAATTGTAACCAAGGGTTTCGGTAAAGGAAGGCTGTACGAAACGGCTAAAATAGCCATGAGCCGCCGCAAATGCGAATGGACCCCTGCGATGGAAACAATGTGGAATGCGGTTTTTGAAATGACAGCGCCTGTGCGGAATAAAGCCATTAAAAAGGGCCGCAGAACGCTGTTAAAGTAAAATATGATAGAGAACAGGAGAATAATCTATGGCGACAGTAGAAGAACGGGTCAAGGCGGTTACTGCCAATGTATTAAAACTGAATATTGATGAAATCAAGATGGAGGACGATTTCACTGCCGATTTGGGCGCCGAGAGCGTTCAGTCCATTGAACTTGTTGCGATGTTTGAAGAGGAGTTCGGCATTGAGATGGATGAGGATGCCGCACTTTCCGTACAAACGGTTGGTGATGCGATTGAGTTCATTGCCGCTGTTTGTAAGGAGCAGGGTGTCGACGTAGAAGAGTAATAGGTTGTAATACAAAAGAAGAAAGGACTTTTAATGGGCAAAGTCAAAAAGAAACATCCTCTTGTGGATGCAAAGAGGCCGAATTTATTGGAAGATATCTTTCCATATAGTATGCCCCCGCGGATTCGTCTGGAAGGGCCGGTGATCGAGTACATCGACGGCGAGCCGGTTGAGTTCGATTTTGGGGCCGTCAAGGACAGACCTATCCTTATCAGCGATACGACATTTCGCGACGGGCAGCAGGCCCGGCCACCATATACAATCGAGCAGATGGTCCGAATTTACGATTTGATGTCAAAGCTGAGCGGACCAAACGGCGTGATTCGGCAGACGGAGTTCTTCCTGTATACGAAGAACGACCGCGAAACTCTGGAGCGATGCCAGGCACTGGGGCACAAATACCCCGAATGTACTGGCTGGATTCGTGCTGTCAAGGGCGATTTTCGTCTGGTGAAAGAGGCGGGCCTAAAAGAGACAGGTATGCTGACGAGTTGCTCGGATTATCATATCTTTCATAAGCTGAAATTCCGCAGCCGGAAAGAATGTGTCGACAGCTATTGCGAGGTCGTTGACGCGGCTTTTGAGGCGGGTGTGCGCCCACGTTGTCATCTGGAGGATTTGACTCGTGCCGACATCG
>CAZHBL010000955.1:0-1897 GCA_964530105.1 uncultured Pirellulales bacterium
CACAGACAACACCAACAGGTACTGGTCAACTGCCAAATATCATCCCGCCCTTTAACATCTACCGGCCCCTTGAGTTCGATATGCTCCCAGAGTCTAAAGAACCGGATGAGTCTAAAGTTTCCGTCGATGCTAATGTGCCCGGCAAGTGATTCACAAAGTCCGATTTCAGACGATAAATCCGAGTCCACCGACGCGGCTGAAGAATTGCACGTTGGCCACTCAATCAGAGAACGCAGGCTGGATAAATACCTCCACGGCCGCTTTAGCAACCTCAGCCGGAGTTTCATCCAGATTGCAATCAAGCAGGGAGCCGTCAAAGTTAATGGCAAAATCGCCAAACCAAGCCAAAAGCTCAGCCCGGGTGACATAATTGATTTTGCCCCGCCCGAGCCGCCCAGCAAAGATATTCTGCCCGAAGATATACCGCTGAATATAATTTACGAAGACAAAGAGCTGATAGTTCTCAACAAGCAACCCGGGATGATTGTGCACCCGGCTCGCGGAAACACGCACGGAACCCTTGTAAACGCCCTGGCGTTTTATTCAGACGAGCTGTCAACCGGCCTGGGCGAATTTCGGCCCGGCATCGTCCACAGGCTCGACAAGAACACAACCGGCGTTATGGTTGTTACAAAAAACGACACCGCCCAGTGGAAAATCGCCAAACAATTCGAAAACAGGCAGGTCAACAAAACATATCTGGCAATAGTCCACGGGACCCCGGAACTGACCGCGGACCGTATCAACATCTCCCTCGGCATCCACCCGAAAATCAGGGAAAAATATGCCATTCGTCCTGAAACCGGAAAAGAAGCCGTAACGTTCTATGAGGTGCTCGAACCTTTCCGTGGCTTTTCGCTGCTGAAACTGACTCCAAAGACCGGCAGAACCCACCAGATCCGTGTTCACCTCTCATACATAAAGCACCCCATCGTCGGCGACGATATGTACGGCGGCAAGCTCGTCTATCAGTGGCAGTTGGCCGATACCGAACCCGCCGTGACCGAACCGGTCATAAACAGGGTCGCTCTGCACGCTTTTAGCCTGGAATTTATGCATCCGGCGACAAACAAAATGATGAAATTCGAAACACCCCTGCCGCAGGATATGCAAAAACTACTCGACGAACTAAGAAAATACCGAAAACTCTGACATAAACTAACATCATCCCCCATCCCCTTTAGATAACATAAATGCGACTGCTCCTGATTACACTAAAGTGATGACCGGTACTAACCGATGTTCATTCTGCCACAGGTCGTTCAAGGTGACAGGAGAAATGGCCACCCTGAGCAACAAACTTCAGGAAGATAGTATCGTAAGGAAGTGAAAAGCTGTATGGGAATGGAAGCGGACAAATCGATGAAAACACCTCATGAAACAGACAGGTCGGATAAGATGAGATTTGAAGCCCAGATCGAACAACCCCAATTTGAACGCCACAGACGCTCTTGGGCCACGCTGAAATGGTTCGAGAATACGCCTAAAACCGAAGAGGCGTTCTACCTTCGCCTTCAAGAATTACCGGACGAAGATGCTACATTTCTCAAATCTTTTTATCACGTTACTGAAGATTGGGACTTGTTCAAGTTGATCTGCAAATTCTGGAATATCGGGATATCCGGTGGAATGAAGAATGCAGAGTGTAAAACATAGGATTCTATGAGTTCACTTTTTTATTCTTAATTCTCTTCTTCAAGTTGCAGCCTTTCCAGCTCATCTGTGGAGCTGATATGCTCTTTTTCTCGATAGCCCGGCAAGAGAAGGAAAATTACTGCGCATAGAATGGTTGCAATGTGCCCTATCCTAATCATCTTCGTAGTCCCCAACTGACTAATCAGATGATTCTATTCCTGAGGTAGTTTTGCGAGGTCGGCGTCTGAGCCGGCGACCATTA
>CAZHBL010000956.1:0-1888 GCA_964530105.1 uncultured Pirellulales bacterium
CGTTCGCATTGGACAACCCGGACGACAGAGCACTTACGGAAAAAGCTCTTCAAAAGGTATCCAAAAACTGCGGACGTGCCGCGAAGATCATGGAAAGTATGCTTGCCCTGGTAAGCGGTGAAACGCAAGAAAAGCAAAACGCCAGACTGCTTGATTTGATTTATGATATTTTTACCTGTCTTTGTCGGGATTTTGCCAAGGACGGAATTACCGTGGAGATCCGGGTTCCTGATGATATGACCGTGCACGTAATACCCGTTCAGATACAGCAGGTTTTGATGAACCTGATTCTCAACGCCCGCGATGCGATGCTGCCTCGCGGCGGAGTTTTGACCATCAGGGCCGCTGAGATGGTCGATTCCGTTGTGATTGAAGTGGCCGACACGGGCGAAGGGATTGATCCGGCCGATTTGGCAAATATTTTTGAAACCTTCTTCACCACCAAAACGGATAAGGACTTGCCGGCCGAATATTCCGGAGCGGGCATCGGGCTGGCATTCTGCAAAATGATTATCGATAGACATGAAGGCTGCATTTCGGTAGAATCCAAACCTGGTCATGGTAGCACGTTTAAGATCGCTTTACCTAAAACCACAGTTGGATAGTTGCTGATGGCGGCCCTTGTGCCCAAAATTGTTTTAATGCTCATACTGCTTGCCGGTTCTGCTTTTTTTTCAGGGTCGGAGACTGCATTTATCAATCTATCACACAGGCAGATACGCTTGTTTGAGAAATCCGAGCACAAACTTCAAAAATTGGTAGCAAGTCTTCTGGGCAAACGCCGGAAACTACTCAACTGCTTTCTGCTCGGTAATATGACGGTCAACGTTCTTTTTTATGCCGTTTCCAGCGTCCTGATAATCCGGCTCAAAGACTATGGCGGTCTGGCTGCCGCTGTTGCCGCCCTGCTGAGCTTTGTCGGGGTGCTGCTTTTCGGCGAAATTCTGCCGAAATCCCTGGCTTACGCCAACTCGAAAAATTTCTGCGTTGCCGCCGCTCTGCCGGCATACTTCTGCCTTCAAATATTCGGGCCAGTCGAATTGATTTTCAAAGTTACCATTTTAGAACCGGCCTTAAGGCTGCTTCTGGGACCAGCCAGACACCCCAAGGCGATAACCGTAAGTGAATTCAAATCCCTGATCGAGACCACACGGAAACAGGGATTGATTACCGCCGATGAAAACAGGTTATTTACCGAAGTGATCGAACTTGGATTTCTGAAGGTCCGGCACGTGATGAGGCCTCGGGTGGATATGGTTGCCTGTGACGTGACTGAATCGAGCGCAGCGGCCCGAGAGAAAATGAAAAAAAATCACCTGATAAGACTTCCTGTTTATGCCCGTTCGATCGATAACATCATCGGCCTGGTCCACCTGAGGCAGATTCTGCTCCGGGGCGAAGTTGCGCTGGACAAAATTGTCCAGGAAGTCAATTTTGTGCCGGAACAAAAGACAGTCGAATCGCTGCTGGAGTTTTTCCGCAGAAGTAAAACCGACATAGCAATTGTTGTCGATGAATATGGCGGTATCGCCGGTTCGGTGCAGCTCGAAGATATCGCTGAAGAATTGCTCGGCCAGATCGAACCGACAAGCCAAACCGAGCCAGTCGTACAGACGGGACCTTTCGAATATCGACTGTCGGGCAACGTTGCCATTCATGACTGGGCCGATGTCTTAGGCATCGATTTAGCGGAAACCAGCATGGTGACAATCGGCGGGCTGGTAACTGCCCTTCTCGGAAAAATGCCCAGGAACGGGGACGTTGCGTATTTGAAGAACCTGAAATTCACCGTGGAAAAAGTGCAAAAGCGTCGAATAGAAACATTAATATTAACTTTTGAGCCATTTCAGACCAATGGTCAATAATATCGTCTTAATATCGGCAGTTG